>WGCP01000436.1 GCA_015493715.1 Desulfobulbaceae bacterium | reverse complement strand
TATCATTAACGGGAATTGCTGCAATGGCAGCGCCCTTGTCGATGATTGTTTGCAGGCATGCACGGATGAGGCCGCCACTGACCAGCGGTCGGGCACCGTCGTGCACAAGAATGATTTGAATTTCTGCGGGCATGGCATCAAAGCCGGCTTTTACGGAAAGTTGCCGGGTCGCCCCGCCGGTGGTGAAAATGATTTTGTGTTGTTGTCCAGCCGACAGGTAGTCGTCGAGCAGGGTTTCCATGTTTGGACGCTGGTCGGCAGCCACTGCTATAACAAGACTGTGTATTTCCGTACATCGCACAAATGCCTTGATGGTTCGGACCAAGATTGGTTCCCCGGCAAGCTCGAGGAACTGTTTGGGGGTTGAAGATTGCATCCTGGCCCCAAAGCCGGCGGCCGGCAGGATAACTCCGGCGAGTGGTTTGCTGTTTTTTTCCGTCGTAGCAGGCGATGGTTGGCTCATTGATATTTTTTCGTTACCATGCAGCATGGTGAATTAAATCAGATCTACACATTGCAACACACGATCTATTCTGCCGGGTGCGACGATGGTATTTTTTGTTGTATCGAAAAATGGTGGGCCCGGCATGCAAAGAATTGGGGCGGGCTGTAAGCCGAATTTTGTCCCTGCATATGCAGGCATGATCATTTGACTGGGACGCCGGTCGCCCGGCGTCTCGTGCGACCTACCCGGAAGCCTCAGGCGGGCAGCCTTCAAACGCTTCTCTATTTGGTCTTGCACCCGGTGGGGTTTACCCTGCCTTTTGTGTCGCCACAAAAGCGGTGAGCTCTTACCTCGCCATTTCAACCTTACCTGTGCCCGCCTTGCAGCGGGCCATCGGCGGTGTATTTTCTGTGGCACTTTCCTGCGGTTACCCACAGTTCGCGTTACGAACCACCGTGCCCTTCGGTGTTCGGACTTTCCTCTCCGGAACATGTCCGGAGCGATCATGCGCCCGCCCCAAAATTGTTAGACCTCAACTTATGTCATATTTTGTTCTTGTTGTACCGGTCTGCGGTGCTACACATCATTCGGCACTCTGCGCCATTTTTGGATAAACACCTGATCCTCTAATCCTTGGAGATATTGCGTAAAACAGGATTAGAAGCTGCAACTATTCATGTATCGTCATCCCCGAGTGCTGTTATCGGGGATCCAGTGCCTGACCCATGCCAGGCCTCTATACTGGATGCCCGTCCCCGACTAAAGATCTCGGGGATGACGCACTACCTCGGGCATGACGAGATAATCATCTCATCGCCACAGCCGCAAGCTAAACTGTCCTCCGATTTTCAGATAAAATTAATCATTTGTTATTCGTTCATCAATCCCCTGGTTGGCAAGTTCATCGGCCCGGCTGTTCTTTGCCCGAGGCACATGGGTAATGGAGAATGTTGTCAATGGCTGCAGGAGTTGTTGAACCTGGTTGAAAAGAGGCTTTAAAGTAGCATTTTTGACCTTGTATCTGCCGGTGAGCTGGCGGACGATAAGTTCGGAATCAAGAAAAATATCAAGTTCGGTACAGCCGGTTTGCTCGGCCAGCCGTAGACCCGTAATAAGCGCCTTGTATTCCGCTACATTATTGGTGCATCTGCCGAGATATTCAGCCCTGGCAGCCAGTTCTCGACCCTTTTCATCCAAGAGTACTGCTCCAGCACCCGCCTGACCAGGGTTTCCGCGAGAGGCGCCGTCTGTATACAGGGCGCATTTATGAAGATTCCGTTTCCCATGGCTGTCGTCGGATGAGACTCCAGTCGATTTATGGGCCTTCTTGTGTTGAAGAAGGATGTTTCGGATGTCGTCGGGAGATACTTCCGGAAAAATCTTTCCCAGTTCGCCATCGGTCAGCTTCTCGGCCAGCCGTTGGATAATCGTCTGTCTGTCCATGAAGAAGCCTGTAGTCCTATGCTTCCTCGCATTCTTCAGTCTGATAATAGAGCATCCGCTGGCAGGTGGGACATATCTGTAATTTATCGCCCTTGCGGACCTCATTGTATTGCTGAGGCGGCATTGTCATGAAGCAACCCTGGCACACTCCGTCGACGGTATTGACCACAGCCAGTCCGGCCCGCTTGGCCAGTAGCATATTGTACCGTTTAAGCAGCGGAGCCTTCAGCTCATCGGCAAGCTGTTCACGTTTTTTTGCCACCTTTTTGCGACGGTTTTGAATTTTTTTGATTTTTTTGGCCACGGTTTTTGTCTCTTCCGCAAGGAGTTCCTCTTCCCCGCTTAAGAGATTTTCCAACTCGACGCCCTGGCCCTCGGTTGTTTCTATTTCTTCCATAATGGCCAACAGTCGTTCTTCCGATTCCTTGACCAGTCGTTTATTTTCTTCAATTTCTTTGAGCAAGGCCTGATGCTCTCTGCTGGTTTGCACCTGCATCATTTTGTTTTGTCGATCTTTTATTCGTGCAGAGGCATCTTCGTTTTCAATTTCAACGGTCCGCTTTTTTTCCAGCAGTTCTTTGACCTGTTCATGGCAGTTGCTTATAGCCGCCTTTTTTTCATCGATTGATAGTTGCCTGTCATCGATTTCTTTCTGTTGCTCACTGATCTCTCGGTCAAATCCGGCAAGTTCAACGTCAGTTTCCTGCAGGTCGATGAGTTGGTTCATCTCGTCGTTCAATGGTTCACTCCTTGTCACAATCGCGTTGCGTCGACCGGATCATCGGTCGACGGATAATCTGTTCACTATTTTATAATTGGATCCGAAATCCGGTACATATAGCGCTGGATTCCGGCATTCTATTCACCAACAAGTATCAAGGGCGGCTGTTGCCTGGCCGCGTAGACTTTGGTTTTCAAGTTTCTTTGTACAAGTTTCTGCTGCAAGCGTTGTCGGAACGGATCTACGATGAGATGCTCCGTGGCAAAATGGCCGCCGTCGATGATCCAGAAACCCGCTTCTTCCGCCCAGCGGGCGATGGAATGCTTAACCTCGGCGGTAATAAAGAGATCAGCCCTTGCTTTCTTGGCGGTTTCAGCAAATTCCGAGCAGGAACCACCGCAAACCGCAATCCTGTTTACCTGTGCAGGCCGAGGGCCTGCCTCAAGGAGCCATGGAGGATTACAGGCCTTCCGTAGTAGTTCGATACAGCGGCTGGGCGGCATCGAATCAGTGCAATTTCCGATTCTTCCCAGTCCGCAACCCGTTGACGCAGTTGTTTTTTCTGCAACCAGCGGCGTTATGTCCTGGAGTTGCATTCCCTGGGCTAGCACATCGCTGACTCCGCCGATGGTCGAATCAAGATTTGTATGACAACCGATCACATGGATATTATTTCGCAATGCCTGGGCGATAAATGAGCCGACAGGCTGATCGGTACGCAGGGAATGCAGGGGGTGAAAGAGGGCGGGATGATGAGTGATGATAACATTAGCTTCCCTGGATGCAGCCTCATGGAAAAGAGACAAAACAGGATCAAGGGCAATCAGGAGCGATTGAACCGGCGCGTCGGGATCTCCGACGAGCAAACCCGTATTATCCCAGGATTCAGCCAGGGAAGCGGGAGCAATCTGTTCCAGAATATCAAGAATATCTTGGACGAACAGACCCATTGGCGCTTACAAAGAAAAAGAGGTACAGTCTCCGGGACTGTACCTCTTCTTTTTTGCTCCGATCCCCGTCCGGGCCCAGGGGCCGCAGGGGAAATGTCGTTTTAAAGGCGTTGTTTTCAAAAGCCTGTATTATTTGATTGAGGAAGAAGCATAAAGTTCATATAATCGATTTCTTCCGTATTGCAGTAATCTGGTGGGCCTACCTGGACTCGAACCAGGGACCGACCGGTTATGAGCCGGTGGCTCTAGCCAACTGAGCTATAGGCCCAACGTTATTAAACCTGTATATTCTACATGAAATAGAAGATGGGTCAATATTTTTTTAACAAATACCGGAAAAATGTTTATTGTTAGTTGGAGTCGTCCCGCGTGGAGCGGGGATATTATTCATCTGTAACTGTTCAGGAGCACCCCATCTCCGAAGTCTCGTACCTCGCTATCTGCACGGTCAGGCCTGATTCACATAGGAATCACTATAGTTCACAGGCCTGCCTGCACAGATATGGAGCACTCTTGAACAGTTAGAGGCTGTGGCCGGGGAAGTTTCCTGCATCCACCTGAATAGTTACATTCATCTTTCGGTATGGTCGCACAAGAAACAATGATATATGCTAATTTACTGTATTTTCTGGTGGTTATTTTTTTATATTCCACCAATATTCCGCCTCCAGAGGCCCATTTTTCTCCATGGACGACCCTGGCGTTTATAGCAGGGGCCTGTTATCTCTTTGCTCGTCTCTCCTCCAGAATGTTCGCCCGCAGCCTTAACGGAGCAAGCACCGTCTATTTCTCGGTGGAGAAGAAGCTTACCCTCATTGCCGTGGCCCTGTTTGCCGTTTTCGTCTATGGTCTGGATTTGAAGTATTATCTCCATCCTCTGTCCTTTGGAGACCATTTACCGGTGCTGGAAAATTTTGCCGGACTTGTTGTTTTTTTTCTTTTGCTCGCCATCATGTGGGTGCAGGGGCGACCTGCGTACCAGGTTATTTTTCAACGAAGATATTCCGCCATTGGTTTTGTCTTCTCCAACGTCAAAGCCAACCTGCCCATTGTTCTCCCCTGGCTGGTACTATCTGCGGTTTTCGACCTGTTGGCCCTGCTCCCCTGGCCTGGTTTTCAGGAACTGCTGGCCTCGTCCTGGGGAGATTTGATTCTCTTTGGGGTCTTTGTCTGTTTTCTGGCCCTGTTTTTTCCGCCGCTTGTACGCTGGCTCTGGGGGTGTAAACCTGTTCCTCCCGGTCCCCTGCGTGACCATATAGAAACATTTTGCCGACGCCAGGGTTTTCATTCGGAGATATTGTACTGGCCGCTGTTTGAGGGCCAGGTGCTGACTGCTGCGGTCATGGGCATTGTCCCCCGTTTCCGTTATCTGATGATTACCCCGGCTCTTGCGGCCACCCTTGACCAGGAAGAGCTTGACGGTGTGCTGGCCCATGAGATCGGCCATGTAAAGAAACTGCATCTTGTCCTGTATGTCGTGTTGTTTCTCGGCTTCAGTCTGGTGGCCGGTGTTCTTGTGGAACCTTTGCCGTATCTGCTGTTAGGCAGTGATGTTTTTTATCAACTGCTCGATTTTCTGCGCATTGGGCCGGATACCTTTCTCGCCGTTTTCGCCGCTGTGTTTCTGCTCTTGTTCATGTTGCTCTATTTTCGTTTTATCTTTGGATATTTTATCCGTAATTTTGAACGACAGGCCGATCTCTGGGCCTTTCAGATCCAGGGAACAGCACAGCCCCTTATTCGAGCCTTTGAAAAGATAGCAAGTTTAAGCGGCAATATCCGGGATGAGAAAAACTGGCACCATTTCGGTATCGGTGAACGTATTGACTTCTTAGAGCGTTGCGAGCAGGATCGTTCATTGATCCGTCGTCATGATCGGAAGGTGTATCTGAGCCTTGCTCTGTATCTGGTTCTTGTGGCGACTGTTATGGTTGTCTTTCCCAGGCTGGATACGGCATCTTCGGCAAAGGGTTACGAGACCAAGTATTACGAGGCCGTGCTGACCAGGAAGCTCAGGGCGGAACCGGAAAACAGCCTGCTGCTGCAGATGCTGGGTGATTTGATGCAGAAAAAGGCGATGGAGAAGAAAGCCATCGATGCCTATGATAAAGCCCTGCGGATTAACCCGATGAACGCCGAACTCAGCAATAATCTTGCCTGGTTGCTGCTGACGGCCAGGGACAGATCCTTGCGGGATCCGGAACGGGCCCTGACCCTGGCCCGCACGGCGGTACTCCTGCAGAAAAAGGGTTTTATCTTTGACACCCTGGCCCTGGCCTATTTTGCCAACGGGCTTGTCGATGAGGCTGTTGCAGCCGAACGCCAGGCTATTCGTTTCGATCCGGAACACGCCTCTTATTATCGTCGGCAATTGGAAAAGTTCAGTAAAGCCGCCGGGCATCCGAAGGAGAAGGGAGGGCGATGAATGGTGTTCAAGCTGCTTTTTTTTGCCGTCGATTCCCGATTTCAAGAGAGCAGGCAAGTTGCATCAGTTTCCTGTCGCGGCAGTTGAGAATAACAGCCCGCAGACCGGCGTCGATCAGCAGCGGCAGCATGCGGCAATGGAAGGTGGATCGCCTGGCTGCCGGTAGCCCCAGGGTGCCGTTGCTGAGGGCCAGCAGGGTGTTTGCCTTTCCGTCCGTGAGCTCACCGATCAGGGAGATAAGTTCCAGCACCCGGTCCAAGTCGGGCATGCCGCCGCTTAGATTCCAACTCATGGGATCGGTACGCACGGAAAAGACGGGATCCAGAAAAATATGTGAGAGAGGCAGGCCGCCGGCATCGGTTCGTTCGAGGACATCAATAGCCATCTGCAGTTGCTCCTGACTGCCGGTTGTCCTCTGGCCGGGTTTGGTGAGCAGGACAACCAGGTTGGCATTATATTTCTTTGCCAGGTGTACAAAGGTGTCCAGCTTGTCGGAATCGGCGGTGACGGCATTAATTGTGGCCCTGCCCCTGTGGCGGTGCAGTCCATCTTCAAGATGTGTACCTGCAGGCAGAAAGAGAGGAATGTCCCACCTGCGCTGGATGGTTTCCATGACCCAGAGAAGTCTGTCGGCCATTTTTTTTGCCGGGCCGGGATTGACATCCAGGGCGGTGGCGCCGCCTTCAATCTGCGTGCGGGCCAGTTCGATCAGGCCCTCTTCGTCGTGTCTATCAAGGACTTGCTGGAAACGGGGATTAAGGATGTGAAGATCTTCGCCGGTGAGGAGTAGTGAGGTGTTTTCTTGCCTGTTCATGGTTGTTCTCCCATGATCCGGGCCGTTAAATCAAAAACCCGGATCGAAAAAGTATCAACATAATCGATCCGGGCTGTCCCTGTCGTCCACGGAATCAGAGCCTTCCCTATCCACGGGGAATGACCGTCTCTGTTGCAGGCAGGTCTTCTGACTTCCCCTTCTCCTGCAACGGCCTTCCCGTCCTGCAGGGCAGGACAGTGGACTCAAGGTTGCAAGGGTTCTCTTGTCAAAGAGAAGAGCAGGGGTTACAGCGGCGGGTCCGTCCCGGATTTACACCGGGTTCCCTTTTCATCCGCTCACAGGCGGACACCTGAACATTTATCGGGTCATTACGGTACCGCAGGTGTGCACGAAGGTCAAGTGAAAAAGCTGTATTTTGCAGTGTGCGTTCTTGCGGCATACATTATGTGGTGTATGGGATGGGTATGCAGGGAAGGACGGCCTGCGGCATCAGGCAACAATGCCGCAAACCGGATAGAGTACCGGGAGGAGAGATGGATTGGGTTAACCCGCATATTTCACAAGCGATCTGCTGCAAGGTCTGAAAACACCATGCCTGCTGCGTCACAGTCCAAAAAGGAATCCTCGGAATATTTCAATATGCCTGCGGACCTTTTTGCGCTGTTCCTCGAAGGTCTCACTTCGTTCGCTATCTGCATTCATGGCATTTTCAGACCTTTCGCGACGACCTTTGTGAAATATACGGGTTAACACCCTTCGTCTTCTTCTATGATCATGCCGCCCTGGGGTTGAACCTGGGGTGTTATCGTCTCGTTGTGGGGTGCCGTGGTCTGCGGTACCGCTGTCGGTATGCTTGCTCCGGCTTCCCGTAAGAATGCCTGTTTTTCACTTTGTTCAAATTTGGCCCAGATTTTTTTGTCCCGTGCATCAATGATTAATGCCTGCTTATAGGCTTGGGCAGCCGCCGGGAAATTTTTTCCTACAAGAAACTGGTCCGCCTGCT
>WGCP01000435.1 GCA_015493715.1 Desulfobulbaceae bacterium | reverse complement strand
TCTTCCCTGTATTCTCAGCGCCCCACCTCCGGAAACAAGATGAAGATCAATTATGTTTTCGATGCCGTCTCCGACAATGTTGACACCTGCATCTTTAAGCGTAATACCTGCTTCCGGAATTTGAATGTTCCCGTCGACTAAAGCCATATCGCCGCGCAAAGCAGGGTGCGCCAAGGTCCCGGTGATATCATAATGACCTTCCAGGCGACCCGAACCGGTCATAAGATACCCGCTCAGCGGAGCAAGAAAATCAAGTGTGGATAAATGTACATCCGCAGTGCCGAAAAGAGGCATTTTCCCCGGCTTTGTAAGATCATTGCAATGTCCCACATGAAGTACAACTTCGGCATTACCAGCGCCCGGTATACTTGTCCGGGCTCCTATTTCGGCGGTATCGTTTATCAGTTGTGCCTGCAATGAGGTATTCTTCCAGTGCGATTTTTTACTCTCCTTCCCGTCGGCATTCTTTGCCGGTATATACAGGTCTGGAATCGTGATATCTAATTTCCCCCGCCGAACATGCATTGCCGTTCCCCGGGCCTGTATAGATGCCTGCAGCGTTCCGTCTACTTCCTCAAATACCGAATTCCATTGATGCAGATACCTCAGGGCAAAATGACGCGCCGCTCCATGAAATTTCCAGCCCGATGACCGCTGCCACTCGCCTGCAAAAAGTATTTTGGCCTGTTTCCGTGCAAGATTCAAATCCAAAATTTTACAGAAATTTTTCCCCAAAACCACAGAGCCGGGTTTTTCAAGTGACCATAGTCCCAGGCCGGTATTATTCACTTGAATTTTTGTTATTTTACCCTGCCATACGCCTCCGGATATTTTTCCTTCGGCGGCCATGTCCACATCTCCGGGACTACCGGCTAATTCAATACGTATCCGGTGTTTATTATCGGTGCCCGACACCTTACAACGCATACTCTTGATAATGCTCCCGTCAACAATTCCATCTTTACCCTGCACGGACAGATCAAGAGTGCCATCGTCGGAAAGATTCATATTGACCGATGCCCGCAAATGCCGCAGGGAATATTTTTGTATTTTTAAATCAGTTCCGATCATGTTTAATCGTAACCAGGGATGCGCACGATCTCCTTTCAGCGTGCCACGTGCATGCAAAACACCGCTGCTCCCGGGTAACGCATCAGTCAAGTCATCGGAATCCACCCTGAAGGCACAGTCAAATTGTTTGCCTATCTTTCCATTTATTCGACAAAAAGTGGATCCGGATTGGAGATGCAGGGCATTAAGCAATACAGTGTTATCACGAAAAGACAGTTCGCCGCTGCCGGTAAGAGGCCGCCCTCGCAGGACCCCCTGCAGGTGTTTAACAGCTAACTCCGCCCGTATGTTTCCGCCGGACCAGATACCCCGATTGGAAAACACGGCATGAATATCTCCCGGCCATTGCGGGAAAAAAACAGCCGGATTTACTTGATTCCCCCGAAGTTCAGCCTGCCACGTAATGCCCTTTTTCCACGTAACCCAACCACCTGCGGAAAGGCTTCCCCGAGGGAGAAAAACTTGCAGAGAATCTACCTTCAAGCCACGGAGGTCACCGTGTGCCTGTAATCGGGAATGCATGTTCGGATAGCCCCTATAGTGAATATCAGCCGTCAATTCACCGGAATACGACGTTCCCGTACCGGATGCCGTAAATCCCGTGATTGTCCCCTTTATCGGTAGAGCCACTTTTTTATCCTTTCCCTGGAATTCCTCTGTTTTCCCGGTAATCTTCCAGCGCAGGTCATGGAGTATTCCCGTCAACCGACCATTGATATCGGCGACAATCGGTTTTGTGACCTTTACGGAAGTCTGCATGAATTCCAGGTCACCTTTTGCCGTAAAAGCACCTGTTACATCGCCTGATTGAAGATCAACTATTTTCCACCGACCATGAATTTTCAACGGCCAATGGTCATGGAGATAAAGATCTCCCTTGAGCGTTGCGCCATACTTCGGGGAATCCACGGTGAGCTGCTTGATGGAGAGCCGGTTACCGGTTCCGGCCGCACGTAGAACACATCTATCAACGACAACAGGTCTTTTATTCCCGGAGAAATACATCTTTATTCGGAGAGCCTGCATGTCATCGACTCGAAATTCAACGGGAAAGTGAACGACGGGAAGTTGCGCCGGACCTCTATCTGATTCGTCGGTTTGTTTTGAAATCAGGTGGATCCGTACACCTTCAGCCCGAACGCTGCTCAACTGAAGTGTCGGGTGTCGGATCCCCTTGATGTTCCAGTTGCAGCTCAAGGTATCAATTGAAATATTGCCAAACGTCTTGAGCCGTATCTCCATCCCGTCTAGGTGCCATGCATGAAAAAATGTGCCCCGCACCCGACCAACCGTAAAAGCGGGACCGGCAAGAATATCGCAGGTTTTTACCAGAATGTGCAATCCGGTTCTCGTTGTCAAAAGAGCTGAGAATAATGCAAGCACCAGGAACAGAACCACCGAGAATATCTTCAACCGACCTAAAATTTTCATAAATCAGCGCCCACCGACAAATAGATTCGAAAGGGGTGATTACTCGTCGAAAGCGCTCGGGCAACATCCATACGTATCTGACCAAAAGGCATATTCATGCGAACACCCATACCAACGCCGTGTTTGAACGCAGCATGAATATCATCAAATGCATTTCCTGCATCATAAAACGCCGCCAGGCTCCACATGGGCGTCAGATATCGTTCCAATTCGATGCTGCTTACAAATAAATAACGCCCGCCGACAACCGTGCCGGAAGCGTCTACGGGGCCAAGTTCTTTATACGCATAACCACGAACACTTTGCTCGCCACCGGCATAAAAACGGAGGGAGGGGGGAAGATCGTTAATCGATGTCATCAATGTGGCGCCGATGGTTGAACGGCCGATTAATCGCCATTTATCAACAGGAGTGATAATTGCCTTTCCGCTCACGGTACATTGAAGAAAATCGACGCTGGATAAAAATGCCTTATAGGCGCCTTTAACAGTGCCACCTATACGCACTCCATCTTTTGGATGGATACGACTTTTAGCAAAAATATAATTCCAGGTACTGCTGCCCATCAATAACTCCGCATCGCCTGTGGTAACACCGACCCGGTAGCGTTCTTTTCGATATTCGACCCCGACGCCATATTGTTTTTTCAACGTATTATGATTCGCGGACATACCCAATGATAACAATTTGCTCCGTGTGTCCTGCCAGTTGTCGACGATGGACTGAATGCTTAAATTCAACACGTCATAACGCGGATCAAAAACAGGAACGGCATAAGCGGCTTTAATGCGGCTTCCCTGGCCAAACAGTTGCAGGTTGAGGGATGGCTTATGACCGAATTTATTCAAAATTCGGTTTTTCCATAAAAAACTCACATTGGCTCCGGTATCCGTTCCGTAACCAAGACCGACGCTGTAACGATTCCTTTTTGCAGGCAGTAGTCTGACCAGCACCGGAATCTCCCGATCGTGTATTCTGGAAAATTGCGGCTCTACCACAACCCGGCTGAAATATCCTGTGGCAAAGAGATCCGACTGTAACCGACCCAACAGGTTAAATGAATAGACATCCCCCTGTCGGTAAGGAAGAAATCGCTGAAAAAGGGCAGGTGAAATAATATTCTGCTTGCTTGTTGTTTCTCCAAAACGATACAGGGGGCCCGACTTGAGAATAAGACTGATATCGGCCTGCTGTTTATGCCGATACACGACAATCTCATGTTTGATGAACCGGGCATGGACATAGCCATGCATCATGGCCGTTGTTAGAATTTTTTTCTTTCCTTCCTCATACAGGCCTTCAACAAGAGAATCGCCGGCATGCAGGGGAAATTGTTGTACCGATTCCCGGAAAAAAGGCGCCTTTTCCCCCGGTCCCGTAATTCGTATTGTTATCCGACGAACGTTAACGACCTTGCCCGGCGTCACGATATATTCGGCATGACATCTTTCCTTATTACAAGATAAAGATTTGGCAATATGCGCAGAATAATAGCCATAGGGCTCCAGAGCTTCAGCAATATCCCGGGAGGCCTGTTTGTGCAGTCTTTTGATTTCACAAAGAGGAATATCCGTTTTATGGGAAAAGGACGCAATCTTCAACCGGGCCATACTATTGGAATAGAGTTTTCCCGTAATTCCCTTGACGGTTACTGACAGCAAAACAGCCCCACAGACCTGGGGATAGGCCAAAAACATGATGGCAATGATACACGGAAGACAACGCAGGAAATTTTGCCGAAGGAGACGAAGCAAATGATAGCCGTTAAAAGAATAGGGTGTAAAAAATACGCCTAAAAGCAGTATGAGGGAAAATGATCACCGGAATTGAGCGTTTCAATCACAACGGGGTACTTTGTCAGCAAAAAACTTAACTTGTGTCTGTCCAGAAATGAGGATTTTCGAGGTCAAGGAATGCGATAAAAATAAGCGCAGGCACCACACCGTTAGCGTGATTCCGAGCATTATTTTTTGAGCATGACGAGGTAAGTGAGCATGCGAGACTCCGGGAGATCGGGCGAAAAGACCATTTATCGACAGGCACAAACTTGGAAAAAGCACTATCCAAAATATTCTAAGGTCATCATCAATAAAAATCCAGATTTTTCTACAATGGTGGGATGCGCTGTGTTTTTGTGCCCGGCAAGCTTCACCCCCGAATGTTGTTTAACCTTCGACACAGACCTTGACGATACACACACCGCTAATTCTTTATCGCACTAAACTAACATACCCTGTCAACAGGGAACTATATCCCTCCAGAGCGGGCATTTTAAAAAAAATAGTAAAAAAAACATTTCTGTGACCTGAGTAGCAGAAGAACTCATTGAAATATCCTACTGTTCTCTCCAACAAGCGGTCCATCCCCGGGCGGTTTACTCTCCGGGCAAAGGCTAATAACAGCACCATATATTTGGAGGTAGAACAGTGAAAGGAACAATGAAACAAAAATTCGTCATTGCCGTTGTTACCGGTCTACTCGCAGCCGGTCCCGCCATGGCAATCGAGCCTGAAAAAAAGCCTGCCAAGGCGCCCATATCTGATATTAACCAGGAAATAACAATTGCTCCTGCCCGCATTGTGACCCCGGCCCAGCAGGAAATCCTCTCAAATGCTGCGGTCGCCACCCTGCGCCACATTGCAGATGCACGCGGCGATATTCATGCAAAAAAACCGGAAGAGGCGAAAAAAGCGCTGAAAAAAGCAGAAGACCTGATCAGTATCATAAAGGCAGGTCGGCCAATGATTAAAATCAAAGACCATATCTGGGTGGCCAAAAAACATCTTGATTATGAGAGCACCAAAGAGGTGGGCGCAGATCTCATTCCTATCTCCGCCGATCTGTCCGACATTGAGGATTTTGTTCCTGTCATCCAGGCCAGAAAACATCTTAACAAGGCGAAAGAAAGCCTGAAAAAAGGGGATAAAAAAACAGCCAAAGAGGAACTTGCCGCTGTGGACAAGGCCATAACCTATGATGAAATCGACCTGCCGCTGACTGAAACAGAGCATCAGATTACCCTTGCGCAAAAGGCGCTGGATCAGAATAAATTAATCGATGCGGACAAAGCCTTAAAAGCGGCTGAAGATGGCGTTCAATTTTTTTCCGTGGCCATAGAGGGACCACTGACAAAGGCACGAAACAGTTACGCACTGGCTGTGAAAGATTATGCCGCAAAGAAATATGACGCGACTAAAACCGACTTGAAAAAAGCGGAAGACTGGATCAAGCGTGCCGGACAGAGTAGTGACAAAAAAATCCGACAGGCAGCCGACAAACTTAAAAAATCCATTAAGAATCTGGAGAAAAAGCTGTAGTTATGACGCGCACGAGGGCATCGATTTCCCTGTCTTTTCCGGTTCCATGACAATGCCTAACGGGAACCCACTGAACAAAATAAAAAGACTTTCCTCAAATCAACACAACTACGCCTCAGCACTTAACCATGGTCAACTGCTTGCCATTGTTAGCAGTTTAACCGCAGGGATGGAGACGGCCGCCGAATTTCCGGCAACGGATGAAGAAATCGAGGTGGCCGTCTATGGAGGAGCATGCACATGAATGCCAACGAAAAAACTACCCGGCGACAAGATGCCGCTGTCCAACAATCCGGTGGAACCAATCCATCACCGGTGGCCCTGCTCACCCTCAATCCGGCAGTGGATGTTACCTATACCGTTCCCCGTCTTATTGCCGACCAGAAGGCCCATGCCCTGGCCACCCGTTTTGATCCGGGCGGTAACGGCATCAATGTGGGACGGGCTCTGCAACGGCTGGAGGTATCGGCGGACAGTTATATCGTCACTGCCGGTGAAACAGGCCACATGCTGGAGCGGCTTCTTGTCCACCACCTTGATGCAACCCACTATGAGCGTGTCGCAGGAGAAACCCGGATCAACAGTACCATCATGGAGCAGGAATCAGGCATTCAATACGAGGTAAGTGGAATCGGGCCATCCATTCCGCCCTCGCAGTTGTCGACCCTGCTCAACTCCTTCGTCACCCGGGCAGGCAAGGGGATCGGCGTGTTGACCGGATCCATGCCCGCCGATATTTCCACCGAACTCTATGCCGAACTCGTCCAGCGTATACAGGATGCGGGGGGATTGACCGTTGTGGATACCCACCATGAAGCGCTTCGCCATGCCATATTAACCGGACCTTTTCTGATCAAACCCAACCGGCACGAACTAGAAACCCTGGTCGGCCATGAACTGCCGACCGTTGAGCTGGTTGCCGAGCAGGCCCGCCTTATCGCCCGCCAGTGTGTACGTCATGTCTGTGTTTCACTTGGTGGCGAGGGCGCTCTTCTTACCGGACCCGAAGACACCCTCTATGCGACAGCGCCCAAAGTCCGGGTGCAGTCCACCGTCGGTGCCGGTGATTCCATGGTGGCAGGTCTCATTGCCGGTTTTGTCCGTAAATTACCATTGCCGGATATCCTGCGGCTGGCGGTTGCCTGCGGTGCCGGCACGGTGCAGCAACCGGGAACGGAACTGTTCATGGCGGAGACGGTAGCAGCACTTGCGCCCGCAATAGAAATACGAAAACTGGGTATCTAAGGTGGGCTTTGCCCTCAAACCAATTAATCATCAACTGCAACGCTGGAGGCATGAAAAATGAAAAATATATCAACGGACGTCCTGATTATCGGCGGCGGTCCCGGTGGCCTGCTTGCCGGCATAACCACTGCCCAGTATTGGCCGGGCAAGAAAATCACCATGGTTCGCATGGAAAAAAATGCTCTCGTTCCTTGTGGTATTCCATATATTTTCGGTACGCTGGGTGGCCTTGAAAAAGACATGCTTCCCGGAACCGAACAGTTACACGCTATGGGCATCAAGCTGATAATCGGTCGGGTCACGGCAATAAAACCGCAGGAGCGGGTTGCCATTTTGGACAATGGTGATCATATTTCCTATGAACGCCTGGTGCTGAGTACCGGTTCGGAGCCGTTTGTGCCGCCGATACCCGGCAGAAATCTTGAAGGCGTTTTCACAATCCACAAAAACTACAGCTACCAGAACAAATTATTCCGGGAGATTATACCGGGGATGAAGAAACTGGTTATCATCGGCGGCGGCTTCATAGGTGTTGAATTTGCCGAAGAGATAGAAAAACGTGGTGTCGAAGTCCACATTGTCGAAAAAATGGACCACCTGCTGGCAACCGTTTTTGACAGGGAAATCTATCTGCCGGTAGAAGAATATCTGGCCGACAGGAACATTCATATACACTGCCGGAGCAGTGTAGAGACCATTCTTCCAGCCGATGACCCCACAAAGGTGGGCGGCGTTCAGCTCATGGGCGGCGAGATAATAGGCGCCGATGCCGTTCTCATCGCCATAGGCGTACGACCGCGCAAAGAACTGGCGCAGGAAGCCGGTTTGCGACTTGGCCGACGCGGCGCCGTTCTGGTGGACGGATTTCAACGGACCCTGGATTATCTAAATATTTTTAGTGTGGGTGATTGCGCCCAGAAACAGGATTTCTTTACCCGGCGTGAGGGAGGGGCCCTGCTTGCCTCCCAGGCTGCGGCCGAAGGAAGAATCGCGGGCATGAATATGTACTCCCTGCAGTTGTTGCGCCAAAACGGTGGTTCCGTCGCCGTATATGCAGGCATGGTCGGGGACCTGGCCTTCGGCGCCGCAGGCATGACGGCGACCCAGGCACGACAGGCCGGTTTTTCCATCCTTGTCGGTGAGGCCCGCAGTCTTGACCATTATCCGCCTGCCATGCCGGGCAGCCATGAAGTGTATTGCCGACTTGTCTTTACCAGAGAATCCATGCGACTGCTCGGCGGCCAGATCCTTGGCGGGGCAACCACAGGTGAGCTGGCCAACGAAATTGGTTTTCTGATCCAGAACCGAGTCACAGCCGCAGAGATCGCCGGTTTTCAGACCTGTATGCATCCACGCCTGACCGCCTCGGCCCATCCCATTACCGAGGCAACCGGCAGTGCGTTGCAGCAGCATCTGCACACCCGGGCAACCTTTCATTGATGGCGTCGTAAAAACTTCGATCTACTGCGACGTGTGTCCCGGGGCGATTCACAACATACTACCTGTATAGTTGAGACCCGCCCCGGAACACTACTCCTTGTATATCTGTGTTTTTACTTAGCCATCTCTGAAAAAAATTGGACTTTTTACGAGTTCATCTTCATTAACATGTACCCATTTCGGAGGAACATCCCATGACACGAATAGCAATCAATGGACTTGGCCGCATCGGCCGTCTGGTTCTGCGCCATTTTATGGAGGCAGCACCGGCGGGAGTTGAAATCATTGCCGCCAATGATCTTGTACCCACCGATGATCTGGCCTATCTGCTCAAATATGATTCCGTTCACGGCAGGGCCGCTTTTCCGATTACAGCCACGCCGGACACCTTGCAGCTTGGTGACCGGACGATTCAAATCACGGCCATGACCGAGCCGGAAAAACTGCCCTGGAAAGATATGGGCATAGATGTGGTCCTGGAATGCACGGGCCGTTTCACCCATCGGCAGGACGCAGCCCGGCACCTGACCGCCGGAGCGAAACGGGTACTGATCAGCGCTCCATCGCCGGATGCCGACTATACCATAGTCCTGGGCGTCAACGAGGGCGGCTATGATGTCGATAAGCATCAAATTATCTCCAATGCCTCCTGCACCACCAATTCGCTTGTCCCGGCCATGAAAGTCCTGCTTGACAACTTTGGCATTGAAATGGCCCTGGTGACCACTATCCATGCCTATACCGCGACTCAAGGGTTGGTCGACCGACCGGCAAAGAAACCGATCCGGGGCAGGGCCGCCGCCGTCAGTCTTATCCCCACTTCCACTGGTTCCGATATTGCCACAACCAGGGTATTGCCCGAGCTTGAGGGGCGCCTGCGGGCCATTGCCGTCCGGGCCCCGGTTCCCGACGGAGCCCTGACCGATATCAACGCAGTCCTGAAAAAAGAGGCAACTGCCGAGGAGGTAAACAACGCCTTCAAACGGGCCGCTGAAGAAGGACCGCTGCAGGGCATTCTCGGCTACAGCGACGAGGAGCTGGTGTCTGCTGATATTATCGATGACCCGCGTTCCGGCATCGTCCATGGCCTCTCCACCCGCATCGTCCAGGGTAGAATGGCCAAGGTCCAGGTCTGGTACGACAACGAATTCGGCTATTCCAGGCGGCTGTTGGATGTGGCTGCCATGATCGGCTGAGAGAAAAGATAATATCTCAGGCGGAGCAGGCGAATAAATTCGCCCCTACAGTGCATACAATAATCTAGTCACACCTGTGGATTATTGAGATAATCCATTAAAATTATGTTGATTTATGCGACAAATTTTTTCGGAGTCTGCGCTGTTGCGGTCGCCGGTGTTCGCGGACACAATAACTGAAAAATAAAGGGGAAGAGGATATGACCGATATTATTTCAACAAAGCAGGAAATTCCATCATTTGGCAAGTATACCCTGATCACCGGAATTCTCCTTATCATCCTCGGGTTGATCGGGATTATCCTTCCGGCGGTGCTCGCCCTGGGAACAGCGTTATTTTTTGGCTGGCTGCTCCTGACCGCCGGAATTATCTGGGCATTTCATACCTTTCGATACAATCGGAAACATTTCCTGGATTGGCTGAAGCCGTTTCTTCTGATTCTCTTTGGCTGTTTAATCATCTTTTACCCCTTAACCGGTGTAGCGGCCGTCAGCCTTCTCCTTGCGATTTATCTGATGATGGATGCCTTCGGCAGTTTTTCTCTGGCCAAGGCAATCCATCCGGCAAAAGGATGGGGCTGGATGACCTTCAATGGAATCATTTCACTCATTCTGGCCTTTTTATTTTTAATCAGCGGACCGGTATCATCCATGTGGCTGATCGGAATTTATATCGGCATCAGCCTGTTTTTTGATGGGCTTGTTCTTGTTACCATCGGCTGGAAGTTAAAAAAAGTTGAACGACTATAAGCCGTTAAAAATGCAGGTATTGACGTAGTTCCTGCCATAATCTATGAGAGGAAATTGAACTATGGGACGCCTCATTCTGGTTCGTCATGGTGAGTCCATCTGGAATCAACAGAATCGTTTTACCGGCTGGGTAGATGTCTCTCTCACAGAGAAGGGTATTGCACAGGCCCGTGAAGCCGGCAAACTCTTAGCCGATGAACGCTTTGATGTCGCCTTTACCTCGGCATTGATCCGGGCACAGGATACCCTGTATGAAATCCTTCAACACAACCACCACGCCGGAAAATATTTCTGTGTTCATGAAAAAGATTCATCCTGGTATGAGCATTACACCGCAGATGAGGCCGACCGGAACCAGTTAAAAATTCATATCTCTGAGCAGCTCAACGAACGTTATTATGGAGATCTGCAGGGGATGAACAAGGACAGGGCCAGAGAAAAGTTTGGTGTCGAACAGGTCCGCCTGTGGCGGCGCAGCTATGATGTTCCTCCGCCGGGAGGAGAGAGCCTGGAAATGACGGCCGCCCGGACTCTTCCCTATTTCAACAGCCATATTCTTCAGCCTCTACGCGAAAATAAACGGATCCTGGTGTCGGCACACGGAAATTCACTCCGCTCTATTGTTATGCATATCAAGCAAATGTCGCCCAAACAGATTTTGGGATATGAAATCACTACCGGCACGCCTCATGTTTTTGATTTTAATGAACAAATGCAACTTACTGATGATTTCATAATAAAGGGCTGAAACCCATGGCCTACGTGCCGGCATGGTATTGAAGACCGGCTATGAGGACTATTAAATGAGGATTATGACATGACGGTATCTTACGACATAGCGCTTGAGGATCTTCCGGAAGAACTTTCCGATCTTCGGGAACTGGCCCTTGACCTTCGCTGGTCCTGGTGCCATACCGCTGATCACCTCTGGCAGCGAATTGATGCGGAACTCTGGGATCGCACCCATAACCCATGGCTTATTCTGCAGATGGTCAGTAGAAAATACCTGGCCGAGCTTGCCGGGGATGCGGAGTTTGTTGCCCTGTTGACCAAATTACGCCGGGCACAGCGCACAGCCCATGAACGACAGGCATGGTTTCAACGAGCCTGGCCACAGTCGAAGCTTGCAACCATCGCCTATTTCAGTATGGAGTTCGGCCTGGATGAATCGCTGCCCATCTATTCCGGCGGACTCGGTGTTCTTGCCGCCGACTACCTCAAGGCCGGCAGTGAACTCGGCCTGCCGGTGGTCGGTATCGGCCTCCTGTATCAGCAGGGATATTTTCGCCAGGGGCTGGATGCCGAGGGACAACAGCTGGTTTTTTTCCCCTATAACGATCCCACCCAGTTGCCCGTTCTGCCGGTCCGCGATGACGAGGGTGAATGGCTGATTGTCGAGGTGGAACTGCCCGGCCGTACACTGCGCCTGCGCACCTGGCAGGCCATTGTCGGTCGTGTTCCCCTGTACCTGCTGGACTCCAATGATCCGCTCAACAGTCCGGCCGACCGTGGTATCACCAGCGAGCTGTACGGCGGCGGATCAGAGATGCGACTGCAACAGGAAATCGTGCTGGGGATCGGCGGCTACCGTCTCCTCCGTGATCTGGAGATCACTCCGCAGATCTGCCATCTCAACGAGGGTCATGCCGCTTTTGTCGTTCTTGAACGGGCCCGTTTTTTCATGCAGGAACATAAGGTCGGCTTCCAGGAGGCGCTTACCGCTACCCGGGCAGGTAATCTCTTTACCACTCATACGCCGGTGGAGGCCGGTTTTGACCGGTTTACGCCCCGACTCTTTGAGCAGTACATGCAGGAGTATGTGGCCTGGCTTGATATTTCCTGTCAGGAACTGCTGGCCCTTGGACGTACCGACCTTCGCGCCACCGACGGTACGGAACCCTTTCACATGGCCTGGCTGGCCATGCACGGCTGTGGCGCCGTCAACGCGGTCAGCCGCCTGCATGGCGAGGTCAGCCGCCGTATCTTTCAACCGCTTTTCCCCCGTTGGCCGAGCCATGAGGTGCCGGTAGGTCATGTCACCAACGGCGTGCATGTGCCGAGCTGGGACTCACCGGAATCCGACCGGTTGTGGACCGAGGCCTGCGGCAAGGAACGGTGGCGTGAGGAACTGCAGGATCTGGAAGCGGCCATCATGAAGATCAGGGATGAAGAGCTGTGGGCCATGCGCAGCCGCAATCGGCAAAGGCTGATCACCTGGTTGCGCGGACGATTGCTCCAGCAACAGGCCCTGCAGGGGCCGACACTCAATCATCCCGTTGATGCGGAATCTATTTTTGACCCCAATGTACTGACCCTTGGTTTTGCCCGTCGGTTCACCTCCTATAAACGAACCGATCTGCTCCTCTATGATCCTGAGCGTCTTGCCCGGCTGCTCAGCAATACCGAACTGCCGGTACAGCTCATCCTGGCAGGTAAAGCACATCCCAAAGATACGCGTGGCCAGGCCATGATCCAGGCCTGGATCAATTTTATCCGCGACTATCACCTTGAACATAGAGTCATTTTTCTCATTGACTATGACCTGCTTGTTGCCCAGCATCTGGTCCAGGGCATCGACCTCTGGATCAACACCCCGCGTCGACCCTGGGAGGCCTGCGGCACCAGTGGCATGAAGGTGCTGGTCAACGGCGGCCTCAATGTTTCGGAACTGGATGGATGGTGGGCCGAGGCATGGAATCCGGAGGTCGGCTGGCCTCTTGGCGACGGCGGACTCCACGATGATATTTCCACATGGGACAGGCATGAAGCGGACGAACTGTATACGCTTCTTGAACAGGACATTATCCCTGCCTTTTATCAGCGTAATGTCAACGGGATTCCCGGGCAGTGGGTGCAGCGGTTGCGCAGCAGTATGGCAAAACTGACCCCGCAGTTTTCCGCCAATCGGATGGTGCGGGAATACATGGAGAGCTATTATCTGAACATGCTCAAAAATGTAACGAAAAGAACGAAAGATCAAGCATGCACAAAAGATATCGTTCTCTGGCGGCAGACCATTGAGCGCCATTGGCCTTCCATTCGTTTCGGCCGTCTCGAGACTGAGAAAAAGGACAAAAGTATCATGTTTGAGGTCCAGGTTTATCTTGATGATCTTGATCCCGATTTTGTCCAAGTGGAGCTCTATGCCGACGGAAGTGGAGACAAGCCGCCGGAACTGCATACCATGGACCGAAGCGAACCCCTTGTCGGCGCCATACACGGCTATCTCTATACCTGCGAAGTGGCGAACGACAGGCATGCAGCCGACTATACGGCCCGGATCGTTCCCTTTCACCCCGAGGCGGTGATACCGCTTGAAGCCAACCAGATCCTGTGGGAACATTAACAGGTAGCATTACAATGCGTTGATTCACACAAATATGGAGCAGGAGAATTCCATCATGACGGATTCAAAAACCACCACGACACCTAAGACACCTAAGGACAAAGGCCTCAGCTCAAATGAGGCCGCCCGCCTTCTCCAGCAATACGGGCCCAATGCCCTTGAAGAAAAAAAGGTCTCTCCCATCAAAAAATTGTTGGGATATTTCTGGGGACCTATCCCCTGGATGATTGAGGTAGCCGCCGTTCTTTCGGCAACCGTTCGTCACTGGCCCGACTTTTTCATCATTGTCGCCCTGTTGATCTTCAACGCCGGGGTGGGCTTCTGGCAGGAATATACCGCCGGCAACGCCGTCGAGGCTTTGAAAAAAGAACTTGCCCAAAAGGCCAGGGTCCTGCGGGACGGCGCCTGGAAGGTCATTGACGCAGCAGGACTTGTGCCCGGCGACATCTTACGGATTCGTCTGGGTGACGTGGTCCCGGCGGATGCCATGATTGTCGAGGGAGACTATCTCAGTGTGGACCAATCGGCCCTGACCGGCGAGTCCTTGCCCGTGACTAAAAAACAAAACGAAGAAATCTTTTCCGGTACCATTGTCAAGCAGGGCGAGGTTGTGGCCGAGGTAACGGCCACCGGTAAGAACACCCGTTTCGGCAAGACCGCAGGCCTTGTCGAGCAGGCAAAAACCGTTTCCCATTTCCAGAAGGCGGTGCTCACCATCGGTGACTACCTCATCTATGTCAGTCTGTTTCTGGTGACCATTCTTGTCCTGGTCCAGCTCCATCGCCACCAGCCCTGGATCGACCTGATCCAGTTTGCCCTTATTCTGACCGTGGCCTCCATTCCGGTGGCCATGCCGGCGGTCCTGTCCATGACCATGGCCGTGGGCGCCATGCTGTTGTCAAAAAAGAAGGCCATTGTCACCCGACTGGAATCCATTGAAGAGATGGCCTCCATGGACATTCTCTGCTCGGACAAGACCGGCACTCTGACCCAGAACAAACTCACCCTTGGTGATATTGCAGTATTTGCCGCAAAAGATGAACAGGAGGTCCTGCTGATGGCAGCCCTGGCATCCAGGGAAGAAAACCGAGACGCCATTGACGAGGCCGTCTTCCTTGGCCTGCAGGACAAAAATCTCCTCCAGGCCTTTACGCAGACAAAATTTGTCCCCTTTGATCCCGTCCACAAGCGGACCGAGGCAACCGTACAGGACAAGGACGGCACAATTTTTGTGGTAACCAAAGGCGCGCCCCAGGTCATCATGGAAATGGCAAAGCTGAATGAGACCGACCAAAAGCGGGCAGCCAAAGTGGTTGATGATTTTGCCGCCGAAGGATATCGTGCCCTTGGCGTCGGCATGAAAAAGAAAGATGACCAGGCCTGGACCTTCCTGGGCATTCTTTCCCTGTTTGATCCGCCACGGGAAGATTCCGCCGAGACAATCTCCCGGGCAAAAAAATATGGCGTGAACATTAAAATGGTCACCGGCGATAACCTGTCCATTGCCCGGCAGATTGCCGGAAAACTGAACCTGGGCACAAATATCCTCAAATCAGACATCCTGCCGGTGTCCGGTCAGCAAAAAAATATCAGCGCCGATATCGGGGAAGCGGTTGAACAGGCCGAAGGATTTGCCGAGGTCTTTCCCGAACATAAATTTTCCATCGTTAAAATACTGCAGGCACAAGGACATATCACCGGCATGACCGGAGACGGCGTCAACGATGCCCCGGCCCTGAAACAGGCTGATGTGGGTATCGCCGTCAGCGGCGCCACCGATGCGGCTAGAGCGGCCGCCGACTTGGTGCTCACCTCGCCCGGCCTGTCGGTTATTATTACCGCCATCGAGGAGGCCAGGCGCATTTTCGAACGCATGAACGCCTACGCAATCTACCGGATCAGCGAGACCATTCGCATCATGTTTTTCGTGGTCCTGGCCATGATCTTTTTCAACTTTTATCCGATCACCGCCATCATGATCATCCTGCTGGCATTTTTTAATGATATTCCGATCATGACCATCGCCTATGACCATACCGGTCTGGAGCAAAAGCCGGTGCGCTGGGACATGCACCAGGTTATCTCCGTGGCGACCGCCATGGGTATTGTCGGCGTATTGGGCAGCTTTGGTATGCTGCTGATCGCCATCGACTGGCTCCATCTTGATGTAACCCAGGTGCAGACCTATGTTTTCCTGAAAATGGCTGTGGCCGGACACCTGGTTCTCTTTGTGGCCCGGAGCAAGGAGCACTTCTGGAAACGCCCCTGGCCTGCCCCGATTATGATCTGGTCAGCAATCGTCACTAAAATTGCCGCCACATTACTGGCCGCCTACGGATTCGGCTTTATCACGCCGATCACCTGGCCGGAAATCGCCCTGATATGGGCCTATTCCATAGGATCGGCTATTGTCACCGATTTGGTCAAGGTCAGGGTCTATCATCATCTGCAAGATAATAAACTGAGACATCATACCTTTGTAAAAAAGCTCAGTCGATCTCTTTCTCCCAAACGCTTCAGCAGACGAAAGGCAATGAATCGATGATACGGACAACGCCCTGATCATGTTCATGTTCCAC
Organism: Desulfobulbaceae bacterium; assembly: GCA_015493715.1. Lineage (GTDB taxonomy): Bacteria > Desulfobacterota > Desulfobulbia > Desulfobulbales > Desulfobulbaceae > DRLX01. Next base: position 2,413 of record WGCP01000435.1, on the reverse strand, counting down.
CGGACTTTTGGAAACAATGAAACGGTAAGCTACCTACCACAACAACTGCATAACCAAGGAGGCCCATCATGACGACCGAGGCGAACAAGGAACTGGAAAACATCAAAAAAGACCTTGCCGAGCTGAAAAAAGATATCAGGGGCCTGACCAATGCCCTGAAGGATATCGGTCAAGAACAGGTCGAGGAAGTTGCCGGAACGATCGGCAAAAAGAAAGAGGTCCTGCTCGATAGTCTATCTCTTGCAGAAATCAAAAAACGGCTGGCGGAGCTGACACAGGAGGGCGATGACGCCCTGGATGCTGTTCGCGAGCAGGTGGAAAAATATCCGGCGGGAACCCTGCTGGCATCCGTCGGCGTCGGTGTCCTGATCGGCATGCTGCTCGGCAACAGACGATGAGCAAGGTCACTATTTCCGACTTCACCATAGCCCTGTTTGAGCTGGCGGAAGCGGAAGGCAAGGCCCTGCGGCAATCCATCCGGCTTTTCCTCACCGAGGAGCGGCTGGCCCTTGAAGAAACAGCCTTCAACAGTGGGTTGAGTGTTGCCCTGGTCGGAGCGGCAGTACTCAGCCTGCTGATCGCCCTTGGTTTTCTGAGTTGGGGCCTGTACGGGCTCTGCGCCACCTATATTTCTCCACTGGCAGCGCCCTTTATTCCCGGCGTTCTCTGGTTGGCAATCAGCCTGCTCTTTCTATGGGCGGCAGGCAGGAGAAAAAAAAATGAACCTTGAACAGGCGCGCGCCAATGTACAAAATATTCTCCAGGGAAAGGCAATCAACCATGCGCCGACCCTTGCCGAGGCAAAGGAGAGGCTGCGGGCGACCGACCCGGGCATTGATATCAGCCGTCCGCTCAGACAGCTCAACACGGGTAATGGCAAAGAGGCTGTGGTCGATCTTGCCTTCGAGGTTGGGGCCACCATTTCCCTTCCCTATCTCCGCCCCCTGTTCACAGCGGCAATTGTCCATCTGTATGAACAGGGAGCGGGTAAGGGCAGGCGGGGGAAAAAGTCGGTTGAATTTCAAGGGGAGTCAGGGAGCCTGAATAGTGACCCGGTACCGAGATAAACCAGCATGGCTGGACCATATTGGCCAGCCGCAACGAACAATGAAAATCAACAGGTTACGCTAAAAAACAGTAACTTCTCAATAAGTGGTGATATAAGTCTGGATCCCCGCCCAACAGACTGCGGGGATGACGCTCTGAATTGCCTGCAACTGGGTCATTCCGGCAGGTTGTTGGCCGGAATCCATATAATTAGCAGTAAATTACCATCAGTTATTGAGAAGTTACAAAAAACATGCGTACCCTTATTTTCGGATAAACCAGCATGCCTTGGCGGCACAACAAACAATGAAAATCAACAGGTTACGCTAAAAAAACCTGCGTAACCTTATTTGCGGATAAACCAGCATGGCTGGACCAGATTGGCCGGCCACAACAAACAATGAAAATCTCCGACTCCGGCATGGGCAGCCATGTCCTCCATGGGCTATTTTCGGATAAAAATCATGGCATCAGGTTGCAAAAGTGTCCGATTGAATTATATATAGTTACATGGCGATATGAGAGCAAACGATTATTAATGAATATTTAACAAAAAGAATTTAACAAAAAGAGGTTCAGATCGTGAAGCAGAAACGAAAAATCATCCTGGTCTTGCTGCTGGTTCTCCTTGCTGCCGGAGGATTGTATTATCGGAAAACGGTCAGCCATCGGCAACCGGAAGGGCAGTTGCAGTTATACGGCAATGTGGATATTCGTCAGGTGGCAGTCGCCTTTTATGATACCGGGCGTATTCAAGATATACTGGTGCACGAAGGTGACCGGGTCAAGACAGGTCAACTGCTGGCCGAGCTCGATCCGGTCCGTCTGCAGGCCGATCTGAAACGAAAAGAGGCCGAGCTTGCTCTGCAGCAACAGATCGTGGCCAGACTGGAACATGGCTCCCGGCCGGAAGAAATTCAGGAGGCCCGGGCCAAGGTCAAATCGTTGCAGGCCCAGGTCAATGATGCCCAGGTCACCTATGAACGGCTGCAGCGCATGTATGCCAAAAAAAGTGTTGCCCGCCAGCAGGTGGATGACGCCCAGGCAAAATATCTCGCCCTCCAACACCAACTGCAGGCCGCGCAACAGGTGCTTGCCCTGGCCATAAAGGGACCACGGGTCGAGGATATCGCCGCTGCCAGGGCAAAGCTGCACGCCAAGGAGGCCGCGGTTGCCCTGGCCCGGAAAAAACTCGAGGACAGCAAGGTCTATGCCGCCACCGACGGCGTCATCCAGGACCGGATCATGGAACCGGGCGACATGACCTTTCCCAATGCGCCGGTATTGACCCTGGCCCGCACCAACCCGGTCTGGGTCCGCGCCTATGTTCCCGAGCCCGATCTCGGCAAGATATGGCAGGGCATGA
>WGCP01000434.1 GCA_015493715.1 Desulfobulbaceae bacterium | reverse complement strand
TCCATTCCCTGCGGCCACAATATATCGAGAGATTACAATCAGCCTGGGCCAGTGGTGCCTGCGAAGTTATCGGTTCAAGTTACTCCCAGGCGATTTCCCCCCTGCTCCCTGTAGCGGCAAATCGGTGGAATCTGGCTTTCGGCCAGGAGGTATTTGACAACCTTTTTCGACGTATCCCGAAAATCACCTATTTAAACGAGCAGGTGTATTCGGAGAGTTTACCAATCCTGTACCAGGAGTTTGGCGTTGAGACCATTGTATTTGACTGGATGAGTGCAATCATCGACAATGACTGGCCGGTTGAATATCGTTATCAGGTGATCCGCCACGCCCCTTCCGACATGCAATTTCTCTGGAGCGACAGTATTGCCTTTCAGAAATTACAACGTACCGTCTGGGGAGAGATAGAAGTTGCGGAATGGTTACAGTTCATTCGTGCTCACCAACAAGTGGCCCATGAACGGTTAGGCGACAGAGGGAACTTCTGTCTTTACGCGTCGGATGCAGAAATTTTTGATTATTATCCAGGTCGCCTGACTACCAGTGGCGCACCACAGGGTCATTTTGCACGATTGCAACACCTTTTGAACAGTATAATAAAAGACGGTGGCAACCTCTTAACGCCCGGTGCCATACTTGCCGGCCAGACACGTACCATTCCTACTGTCGCTGGAGTTGCTACGGCGGGTTATCCTGTTCGCACCAAAAAACAAGATAAATACAACATAACCCGCTGGGCAGTTACGGGGCGGGAAGCAACTAAAATGAACACCCAGTGTTATCAGCTGTATGAAACGATACAACAAATAGATACAGAGCAACAAAATCCCGCCGTAACCGGCGGTCTGAAAAAAGAGCTGGTTTCTTTATGGGGGAGTGATTTCCGCACCCATACCACCGATGAAAAATACGAGGCCTTTCGAAACAGAATGGGAAAAGCGCTGGCCGATGGCAATCTGCTGGTAAGCGGGCCTGGTTGCTCAAAAATAAAAAGCAGAGGAATCAACGCTCCGGCTGGGACCGGCGAGAATCACTGGACCCTGCTTAGCGATTCCGAGCTGACCGACCCTGTGGCTATTAGCCGGCAGGGACGAAGAATTACATTATCCGGAAACGGGGTACAACTCACCCTGTTGAAGAACAAAGGGCTGGCCGTAGAGTCCCTGGTTTTTTCAGCATCCGGAAAAAAGCCGCTGATCGGAACAATCCCTCACGGATATTTTGCTGATATTTCTCTTGGTTCGGATTTATATTCGGGCCATCTCCTCCTGGTGACCAAAGAAGGACGGCAATATACAGACCTTTCTTGCCCTGTCGACAGCTTGGAGACGTGTCAAACGCAAGGTGGTCTGGGACTGCGCAATCGAAGCCCTATGGTATTACCGGGGCTCTCGATTGTAAAAACCTTTTGGATTCGCAACCAACAACTTGTTCTGGTATATGATCTGTACGCAGACAACCTGACTCCAGCCTCGTTACGCTTAGCAATATGGACCCTGCTTCCATGGTCGTTTGACCGTAACACGCTCTTTTATCAATGTTGCCAAGGCGGGGACAAACCGGAAAAATACAACCTGAGCCTTAAAAACATTCAGCAGGACATCCCTGTGAGCCCTATGGTTACGGCCCGCCACTGCATAGGAAACACCTCCGGGACTCTTCGTTTGGGAGACGCAAATACGTGGATCGAAATTCAAAACGTTGCCTCAGAGCTCTACTGCGTCCCCTTACTCCACTATGAAGAATCTCCGTCGTGGAAGCAGGTAAACAGCTTTTTCAAACGGGTCTATTATTCAATATGTGAGCGTGACGATGTGGCCAGTGTATTCTGGAAAGGTCACTTAAGAATTAGTTTCGTTCTAACGGCCTGCCAAATGAAAAAAACGGACAAAACATCCGGGCAGTCACAGCCCATGGATCGCTTTTAAAGGGAATGACGGCTTGTCCCGCTAAAAAACAAGGCGCTCCATTTATGGTGAAGAACAATTTGACGTGGGGACATCGATAGTGTTCTCCCGGCTCATTCATCCAGTTCTCGAGGCCACTCCAGCTCATCCAGGATAGCTTTCAATTCCTTAAGCCCGGTAGTATAGACGGCCTCGGCATCCGCTGTATCATCAAAGAAAATCAGGCAGCGATACCAAACGATTAACAGGTCAACAAGAACCCGATAATAGGTATCCATTCTGAAATCTTTGTCCGTAGCCTCTCTTTTTCCAAGCACCGCAGTCAAAGAGGAATCAATTGCCAGGCCAAATTCTTTCCAGCTAAAGGATGACAAGGTAAGCGTATCAATAAGTTCTTCCTTTAAACGTTTGAACCTGGCAGCGCCGGTTTCAGAATATGGAGCCCAATTCATTCCCTTCGCTGAAGGAGAAAAACCTGCTATTATTTTCCGACAATCACTTTGTTTTTTACGATATACGGGTAACCGTATATTTGCAGAATGACGGGAATCGGCCCCTGAAATCAAGGCTCCATCGGATAAGTTAAAAACAGAAATTCCCTTTCCATTGGTTTGCAGACATCGTTCAACAACAATCTTTGTTCGTAGGTGAACGGGAATAGTTTGAATACGTTCCGTTTCGGCAAAATTAGCCTTGACCCATGTCTGCAAGAATTGACCGGCTTCATTACTCGGCACTATTCCTTCGTCTCGCATGTCTTCATACATGGATCCCTTTGCATGGTCCTGATTGACATTTTTAAAGCCAAAATCACAACCAAGAAGGTAAATGGACGCCGGTCGACAAAAACAGGCAAATGACACGGCCAGATTTGTTGTTGACGGATGGGTTTCAGTCAAACTCATAAAAAAACGAACAACAGCCTGTTTATAGGAATCCGTACAGAGAAGTGGTGTTTCAAAATCAGTTAAAATTTCCGGTGGTACTTTATAATCAGTTATAAATGGTACATCATAAAAGAGTTGTAAGGACGACAAGCCCTCTGGTTCAACAATCGAATCCAGGTTAAACTGAAAATCAGGGATGATGCCATGCTTGCGTAACACACGAACAGAGCTGTGGACCGCAAAAATAATAAGCCGATCCTGATTCTTTTTCAGCCATGGTATATCATAATTCAATGATGGCCCGGTTGCGACAACGGCGATTCGGCATTTCCTGGATACTCGTATCAGTCTGCTTAACAAGGGTATCCCAAGGTCCAAGGTTTTCTTTCCCTGTTGCAACCCCCGCAACTCAAAATCAAGAGGATAGATAAGATTGGCAGCAGTTGCCTGCAGGCTTTTGATCGATTCGATAAAAAACGGGATATGCTCACATTGATATCCAGGAAGTATCCGGACCCACACCTGAGGAGTAATACGAAGAAGAGAAAAAAACGTTGCAATGCTCTCGGAGGTGGGTTCATTCCCTATGGAAAGATGCAATGTACCAAAACGATGTTCAATTTCCGAATAATCCAGAAAATAACAGGAAACTTCAAATCGCTCAGGTTCCGGCTCAATGAATAATGCCGTCGTCAGTTCAGTATGTTGCAGGTAATGTGCAATATGGAGTCCGTGAAAAATGCCCAGGAACACGACCGGCGGGGAGAACCTCTTCTCTCTGCTAATTTCCTTTAGATTGATTCGACCAGCAGCAAAACGCCTTCCATATTCAGGAAAGTTCTCATTCAACCGGGTGTCAAAAGTATGAATTGGTTTAAAATGCTGTGGATATTTTCCTGAAATTAAGGCCTGAAAATTGAAAAGATCCGTCCATGCCCCATGAACCCACCCCCCCATCATTTCCGCAAAATCATCCAACCCGGCTTCAGGGTGCGCTAACTTACCGGAGGGCTCATGAACAATATTTAAAAAAGATTCTGTAATATCCAGTCGATATGGGCAGTTAGCTCGTTCAATAAACCGCACCAAAACAGGGTAATTTTTCCTGAAAAATTCCAGATTCTTTTCATACATCCTTTCCAGGATGGCAGGTCGTTCAGGACAACCTGCTTTGCGAAGTTCTTCAATAATATTCAATGACATTTGATATTCACATTCCTGTAACACAGAATAATAATCACCGGAAAAGCATTTTACCAACTTACCGTTATTATGGAAATAATATCACAAATTCCCAAAAAACAAAACGAATACCGCAAAAAAGACTTAACTTCCGGCACAAAAAATCCGAAGAGTAGTTTGAGAGACGGTAAAGGGCAGTATCTGAGAGATGTTACGTTTGTATCGTAAGCCGATTGGTCAACAGTTGACGACCAGGGCTCAAAAATTCATGGAGGATAACCATGGCTTTAACGATCAATACAAACGTATCTTCACTTAATGCCCAGAGAAACCTAGGCCGTACCCAGGGTGAACTTGCCACATCAATGGAGAGACTCTCTTCAGGTCTTCGCATTAATTCCGCTAAAGACGATGCCGCAGGGCTTGCAATTTCCGACCGCATGACCTCGCAGATCCGGGGTCTTAATCAGGCCGCCCGTAACGCCAACGACGGCATATCCCTTGCCCAGACCGCAGAAGGCGCCATGCAGGAATCGACCAATATTCTGCAGCGTATGCGTGAACTCTCGGTTCAGGCGGCAAATGCCACCAACTCCTCTGCCGACCGCGGCGCACTCCAATCCGAAGTCAATCAGCTCAAATCCGAGATGAACCGCATTTCCCAATCCACCACCTTTAACGGTCTGCGCATCCTGGACGGCTCTTTTGTCTCCCAGCAGTTCCAGGTTGGGCCGAATGCCAACGAGACCATCGGCGTTTCCATCCAGTCCATGGCTGCCGACGATCTCGGCAGATATGCCGTCTACGCAACCAACCACACGGCAAACGAGGGAACAGGTTCTTCGGTGGCTGCCAATGCCACCCCGCCGACCAGCAATACCATTGCCTCCCAAAACCTGACCATAACCGGTTCCAAGGGCCACACCGATCCGGCGATCTCCATTGACGCGGGCGCAACGGCCAAGAAGATAGCCGCCCAGATCACCGATACCGCCGCCCAGACAGGGGTCACTGCAACTGCGCGGACAGAGGCCGCCATCGACAACCTGTCAGCCGACGGAGTTGTGACTATGACCATCGGCTCAGGGGGTAATACGGCAACCGTCAATGCCACCGTCACCCAGACCGACCTCAGCAAACTGGCCACCGTAATCAACGACCAGAGCGGGACCACCGGCGTTACAGCCAAGGTCAATGCCGGTAAGCTCACTCTGACCCAGGCCGATGGCAAGGACGTTATCATCAGTGATTTTACCAACAGCGCAGGCGGGACTATCGATGTAACCGGTGCCGATAATCATGCTGAATCATTAACCAGTGGTGGAGCCGATTCCACCCGGGTAGCAGGGTCAATAGAATTCTCTTCCCAGGATTCATATACGGTTTCTTCCGATGTAACCGCCGCCAATGGATCCATTGTTGATAGTGATCAGATTTCCGCCCTTGAGGAAGTGACCACCATCGACATCAGTACGGTTGACAATGCCAATAAAGCGCTGAAAATAGTTGACGCAGCCCTTGGCAAGATTGATGCCCAGCGCGGTGACCTCGGCGCCCTGCAGAACAGGTTTGAATCGACCATTGCCAATCTAAAAAACGTGGCCGAAAACCTGACTGCGGCCCGCTCCCGTATCCGGGATGCGGACATTGCCCAGGAGACATCCAACATGACTAAGGCCAACATCCTGCAGCAGGCAGGTGTCGCCATCCTTACCCAGGCCAACCAAACGCCGCAGCTTGCCCTGCAACTGCTGCGAGGGTAAAGCCCATCTCGTCAAGAGGTGATGATATCCCAGAGGATATCATCACCTCTTCCCCATCTTTCACGATATTTACACGTAACTTCTCAATAAGTGCTGAAAAGAAGCCTGGATCCCCGACAACTACCCTCGGGGATGACGAATTGGTATTTAGGGATGATGAATTACCTGCAACTCCGTCATTCCGGCAGGATGTTGACCGGAATCCATAAAATAACATGCAGTAAAGTGTCACCACTTATAGAGAAGTTACATTTCCACAGGATAATTACATGAAAATACTAACATTCAAATATAATCGACAAACATCGGCAATATGTACATCCACCCTCATGGCCGATGAAGAGTATGCAGGGAGAGATATATACCGATTAGCGGCACGGCCGGAAAAAAATGTATCTACGTCCTGGCCACGCCCTGAAAAGAATACCGGCAAGCACGTTATTTCAGGAACCTGGCAATAAGCATATTAATATCTTCACTCTCTTCTTTTAAGCCGTTATCCCGTCCCCCGGGAATAACGGCTTTTTTCGTGCATGTTTATGAAATAATTAGGTTTTACCAAGGCACAGCGCCGGTGATGTTAGGGAAACTACAGTCATACCCAAATGTAGTTATCGGTGCCCTACTGTCATCCCCGAGTGTTGTTATCGGGGATCCATTTCATGTAGTTGGCCTGCCACTGAATGTTTGCTGGATTCCCGTCCAACAGACTACGGGAAAGACCGAGAGGAAGACGGCAGAAATATAACACAGTTACTGCCCGCACCATGGATTCCCGCCCAACCGACTGCGGAAATGACGAGAAAAAAGACCATGAAAAAGACGGAAAGGAAAAAAAATAAAAAATTTCTTTTCCGGATCTTTCCTACCCATATATTTGAAATCAATAAGTTTTCCCTCACACAAAAAATAAAGGACACAAAGAATTTTCTTTTTATTGAAAAAAACCTAAAGGTTTTTCTGCGAGTGTTCGATAAGGAAAGTAAGGGAGAAAATATCCCGAACTTTTGACATCAATAAGAAACTAAAATTAAATTGATCCAAGGAGGCGCTAATCAGCGAAAAATTCTTTTTTAACCTGTTCCAATTTTTTATAAATTTGGCAAGGATGCCATTTTTT
>WGCP01000433.1 GCA_015493715.1 Desulfobulbaceae bacterium | reverse complement strand
GCATATTGATCCATGCTGAGCAACTCCTTTCCTCCCTGGTTATGGTTTTTCCTCCTACCATAACACCGGGACGATTCTGTGCTCGGGGTGGTCAATTTTCGGTTAGCACAACACCTCTTTCCTGGTCATTTTTAGGTTAGCACAACCAGGTCTCGTCGCCATTCGCTACATGTACAATAATGATCTTGATCCGTGCGGACCTCTTCCGGACCGGATGGCATGGCGTCCCTACCTGCAGGCCAAAAAACAGAATTACATCCGACTGAATGACGATTTTGTCAATGCGGTTATTTTTCGGACAAATCACGGAAAATCAGCGGGGTATCTCTGCAGTACCGCTTATGGCGTCCATGGTTTGCTTCGGCATAAGTATGGCTACGATATCACCATGGCAGCCATGAAACAGCGCGGAGGGCGATATAAATATTCCATTTCCTCCGAACCTGACCAAGTTCGGAAAATCAGCGACAGATTATATCGGATCGAACCGGGTTGGGGGGGGCCGGCGCACGGCACAATCATTGGTAGTCCCTACCGGGGCAGTTCGCTTTCTCCGTTTGATTTGAGAGAAATCATTCGAACCTGCTGTTGAGCGAAAAAAATGTGCACGAAGTTCATCGGCCGGTCTGTAGTATCGGTAGAGATAAAAAAAATATCAGGAGGTTTCCCCATGATGCACCCTGTGACGGCAGTCAGTGATCCGGTTGTACAGAAAATACTTACAGGTCTCGTTCTTGGTCTGTTGCTTGGCCTGGGCAATAAAATCAGCAGGAGGTTACTTGAGGTGGCCTCGGCAATCGGTGCGTTGGTTATACTTTTTTTTATGTTTTCCTCCCGGCAGGACAACGATATGACGGTCTATCTCAATTTTGCCTTGCAGTGGATAGTACTATGGAAGTTTGAATTGCTCGGCACATTGATTGGAGCGATTCTGGGGTATTCCATAATTGAGCAACGCGAGCGGAGGGAGAAGTAATGAATTCCCAGATATTGTCGGGTTTCTTCAAGGGCGAGAATAGTCATGATGTCATCCCCTATCTCCTGGTTGTCATGATTGCCCTGGTGACGACATTCATATTGGTCAGGCGGCAGCAAGTAACTTTCACACCGATGGAACTGGTGAAAAAATATCTCCTTACCCTTCTATCGGTCCTGTTGTTACTTGTCTCCGGCCTGTGGTCGGGTTGGGCCATGTACAACAGGTATGCAGGTCAGAATGAACTGAAAGCACAGGTTATCTGCGCCGGCTTTCTTCTCTGTGGTGGCGCTCTTTCCATTGCCCTGAATTTTTTTGCCAACAAGGCGATACGAGAACAGGGACCGGCACGGGTTGTAATAGTCACGGTTATGGTGCTTTTATCGACTATTTGGATGGGTGTTTCACCTCTTTTGAATGCCAGATTTCTTTCCGAAGACGAAACGATTCGCCTGGAGATCGGACAGCGTTTCAGCATGCTTGACGACATTTCCGAACCACTTCTCAATCAGTATACATTCTACCAGACTCGCCTTCTGCCAAAACTACAGATGGTTCAGGAACACCTGCTCTCACAGGTGAAAGAGCAGACCAGCGACGAAATGGGTGGCTGCGGGTCAATCTGCAAACAATTCCAGAGCGTGGTCGCTCTTATGGATCCGACTGTGCAGCGTCTGTATATGATCTTTGATCCCGATGATGATGAGCGTGATCTCAAAGGCCGCGTACATCAAATCAGGAACAGAATTTCGAATCTGCTCGCAGATAATGATCTGACACCGGAGGAATTAAAGACGGCATTTTATAGCGAGGCTTCCGGTTGGGTGGATTTATTATGGCGGGCAAAAAATGTCGAGAATCCCGCAACGGCCCTGAATTTTGTGATGATCAAGCTAGATGATCTTCTCGATTTTTTACGGAAATATCGCAAAGCCTATAGTAGCGGCGTGCGGGCAACGGCCGCAGACAGGTCCCTATCGACACTTGAACCGATGGTGAATGATCTGCGTCTCTCATGGGGTAATCATACTCCTACGCAAGAAGAGGAGAAGAATACGATGTTCGGAAAGATTAATCTTGCCGATCTTGCTTCCATTAGAATGAACCCTATGCTTATGCACAAGCATCTCTATGCAATCTGGTCAGACATGCTTGTTGCTTATCTTATTGATATCATAGCGCTTTCATTTGTATTTGCTCCTATGGCCGCTGATTTGCTCACAGGGCGGCCCGTGCGTGTGGAACGGGAACGTGCGGTCAAGTCAAAGATACAGTTACGGCTGTTACAAAAAAAACGCGAGGATTGCATCCAGGCCCGTAACCGGTGCCAAGCACGACAAGAGCGAATAAAACAACATTATGACGTGATTCTTTCTGACCTTGAGAAGGAGCATAAAAGGAGCATGGCCGGAAATCGTTCGAGTGAACAGGAAATGCTGAATAAAATTGACAGGCAACGTGCCTCTTTGCTTCAGGAGCAACGCAAAAAGATTGAGGCGGTCAACAAGGAACAACGATCGGCAATGCTTAAGGCGACCTCGACCAATGAGGAAGATTTGATACGGGGGCGACATGAACTTTACAGGGACAATATCAAAAAAGAGTTTAGTAGTCAGTTCGATGGATTGGCAAGAGAGAAAAATGATTTACAAAAACGGTTCCAGGAAAACCGGAATCGTATGGATACCAAATATGCTAACAAAAGAAAGCGGATTATATCGTTGATGAATAAAAAAATGAGGACCTTGGAAAAAAAAATGAAGCATCTGGATGAGCAAGAAGATGCTCTGACCCAAAAAATCGACAAAGCTGGTCTCCAACTCCAGCGAGCTGAAGACAGGTTGTCTGCGTTCGGTTACGGAGGCAGTGGATCATTTAACAGGAGGGTAGCCTAACCCTCTATTGCACAAGCGGCAAGGTGGAATCAGATCCATCCGTCGCAATGGAGTATGAAGGCTGGCATAACCCTGATTTTCTCCGGGTCTGTCATGTGGCTTGTTTAAAGCACTGCAAAAGCGGACAGGTTCATGGTTTGAAATATATGAAGAGAAACAGGGAAATTTTTTCAAAAAAGTTGACGATGAACTGGCTGGTGATCGTTAATCATAAAAAGCATCTTATTTTTCTCAGATTCAACTACAAAGGTGAGCATATGATGACAAGATATCTTTTATCCTTCGTTTCTCTGCATGTTTTCTTTTTTCTTTCACTGTGCCATGCCGCTTCACTGCCTGCTGTTCACGGACAGTTCTTTGCCGTCGAGGGGCAGGAAAATTCTCCTTCGTCTCCGCCGGACCTCAGTGAGTTGCAAAATATCAATGAACAATACTTTGCTTCCTGCGAGACGGTTCCTGATGGGAACACAAATTACAAGGACTTTGATAAAAGTCTCCAGGAAATCAACAGTGAGGTCTGGAAGATTATAAATCAACTTGCTGAAAACAATAAAAAGGTACGTAAGGCCGTTACCGATATTTCCAAGGGACTTAACAAAATCAATACCAGCGTGGTCAAGCGCGATATCCGAAAAACGAAGCGCAAGGTATTGCAGGAACTTGAAAAACTCAAAGGTCGGTTGGCAACGACAAGGGAATCCATTGTACAAATTAAAACCCAGGTTGATGAGTCCCAGCGTGTGGTGGCTGCAACCTATTGCAGGGTTGATCAATATGTCACCCTCAATCAGCAATGGGCGGATGAGGCCGAGGAACGGAAATGGATGGACAAGGCCGTCACCGATAGAGATACTGCCAGGGATATGAGTGGTAAACGGTGGAAACTTTTCCAAGTGATGCGGCAGTTTGACCGGTATTACGGTCTGCTTGACGGACTTTTTTCAGAAGCGGAACATAAGTTGGCTTTTCTTGAGTCCGTGCAGCTGAATATTATTTCGTACGTTGATACCCAGTGCCACGATAAACATAATCCCTGTCGTTACCAGCCCCAGTCGGATCTCAGGTTCAATGAGGCGGTCCTGAATCAAACAATGGCCAATCTCGAGACTGCTTTCATGAAGCTTGTTGAAACCACCAGAGCTAATTTCAGCGAATATAAGTCCGCTCATCGTACTGTAAAAACGCAAAACGGAGCAAGATGATGAAATATATAGGTATCATTTTCGGATTGATCCCGTTTTTCGCAATTTCTCAGGCGTACGGGAAGGATTTGAATCTGGATAGAGCATACCAGAATTTGCTTAGAGAATCCGAGCAGGCATACAGACAGTTTGCCAATCAAGCCAAACAGTTGTGCCAGGAAGTTTCGTCAGATTGCAGAGAGACTGTCAAAAAGCAAAAGGACCTCTCTGTGCAAAATGACATTCCGCTTTACATCCTCAAGGGATATCATGTTGAAAGATATGGTGTGCTTGAGGCCGACACCAGGTTTGCCATACTTGGATCACGCAGGAAGTATTATAAAATCCGAGTAACAGGTGAAAAACCCCGTCATTTACTCCTGGCGAAAGAGGAGGTCGACAGTCTCCTTTTTTCATCCTGTGATCAACAGCTTGTCCGTTGTCAACACCCGGATGCCGCTAAATGAGTAGCTTTACCACCACCAGTATTCCAAAACAGATGTTTACTCGTCCGGAATCATAGAGAATCTCATTTTGATTTCATGGAAAATTTTTTGATTCCTACCAGGCACGGGATGCTTGAGATCAGCTTATCATACTCCGACTCCTGTCAGTGCAATGTCATTCTGTCTGGAGAGAGAATTATTTCCAGCCAGAATCTCGAATGCGGACAGTTGCCCCTGCCGTTTAAAAAACGGGTTTACGCAGAAAAGTATGGGCGAGAGGTTGAGGAAATAATAAAAACCG
>WGCP01000432.1 GCA_015493715.1 Desulfobulbaceae bacterium | reverse complement strand
TCTTGCAACAGACAGGATTGGCCTATGTTCCCATAAATTATTACGTCAGTTCCGGCGGCGTCAATACCAACAACACCTGTACGGATTCGACTACCCCCTGCCGCAGTATAAAAACAGCTTTAAAAAATGTGCCCCGTAATACCGTATCTTTTATCAATATTGCCCGTGGCGCCTACACGGAAGGAGATATGGAGATTAAGGCCGGACAGAATGTCACCTTTGTTGGGGGCTGGAACAATGCTTTCTCGCAACAGATCTGCAACCCGGCCGGGACGACAATTATTGCAGGGTACAGAGAGAATAGTGATGAGCTCTTTTGGATATACAATCTGGACAATAGTCAACGGGCCGACCTGACAATCAAATGCTTAACCCTGAAAAAATTATCTTTAGGTGACATAACAACTGCGGTGGACATTAATGCCGGCTCGGGAGGTGAATCAAACCTCACGATGGATCATATCCGGATAACCGGATTCCCGGATTATGCAATAGTTACCTATGCTGTCAGCAACGGAAAAATCTCCACGGTTATCAACCATGCAACTATCAATCACAACAGGAGCAAAGATTACACTATGTATATCGGCGCAGCCGATGGAGAGAATACGCTCCACATGGACCATGTCTCCATAATCCAGAATGGCACGGCCCACCAAAATAATCGGTCTACCTTGGCGGTCTATAGTTTTGCAAGCGGCACAATAAATGCCTTTCTCAGTAATACAATTCTTGCCGACAACCAAATGGGAGACGAAAGTCCTTTTGAGATTGGAGCCCAAGACACCAGCCATATTTCCCTGACATCCACAAACAACACCATCACTGATAATCTCAGTAGCAGCAGGAGTGGATATGGATTTTCGGCATTCGCATCCGGTACGTCTCATCTTATGCTTACTTTCAACAATACCATCCTCTACGGCAACCACGGCATCGCACAATACGAGGAACTATATTTTCAG
Source organism: Desulfobulbaceae bacterium (assembly GCA_015493715.1). Taxonomy (GTDB): domain Bacteria; phylum Desulfobacterota; class Desulfobulbia; order Desulfobulbales; family Desulfobulbaceae; genus DRLX01. Next base: position 37,464 of record WGCP01000432.1, on the reverse strand, counting down.
CAAAGCGATAGAGCTACCCTCACCTTTACAGCGGACTACTGCATTCTTGGAGGCAAACAAACAATAGGACACATAAGCGATAGCTCCACCAACGAGATTCACGGAGATCCACAACTCAATTCCACCTATCACCTGCAGAAAGGGTCACCGGCCATTGACGCCGGGCTATGCGGTGAATGGATTAATATTTGGGGACATTACTATTATGATAGAATTGCCCCTGTAGATGACATTGATGGAGACAAAAGACCAGGCGACTGGACACTCGTTGGCTGTGACATCGGAGCCGATGAGTACAAACCCTTCCCCTGGCCCATGTTCCTGCCGGCGATTGTCCGTCCGCATCTTAATCCCTACACCATTCCGACAACTCCCCGTTTCTGATGATATATTTCAAAATGGAAGCACAAGTCAGACAAGTCAAGGATGCTGACGGGGTCAAGGGAAAGACCTTTTCCAGTAAGGCTGCGGGCTGGGGGAGGGTACCGGAACCCTTGAAATCCTGCCCGGCAGCAGCATCTATACCAACAGTGTCGGCACGAAATGCAATAACAACCCGGAATAATCCCGGTCAGAATCCATACGCAACACAAGGAGGTTTAACATGCGCACACTCCACCGATTTTTTTTTATTGTCCTTGCCCTTTTCCCATTGCTGGGTTCCGGATCGATAACAAAAAGCGCCCAGGCAACGGTTCCTGCTGCGGAAAAAATAGCCCTGGTCGATCTGTACAATGCGACTGACGGGGCACATTGGACCAACAATGATGGTTGGAAAAATTATGGCAGCACAGACCCATGTGAAAGCTCATGGTATGGTGTAACCTGCACCAGTGCAAATGACCATGTAATCAGGATCGAGTTGCGCAGTAACAATCTCACCGGAATCATTCCTGCATCTCTTGGTAATTTACGGCAATTGCAACTCCTCTTTCTTTCCAGCAACAATCTCTCCGGTCCCATCCCCGCATCTTTTGCAAACCTGTTACAACTACAGGATATTAGATTAAGCAGGAATCATTTAATCGGTCCTGTTCCTTCTTTTATGGGCAATCTGACACAATTGGAAATAATTCATCTTCGCACCAACCAACTTTGCGGCAGAGTACCGGCGACCCTTACAAACCTGATACATTTGGATGATAATGACGGCCTTAATCTGGACCATAACAGGTTGATTACTCAGGTAGACTCAACCCTTGCCGCCTTCATCGATCAAAAAAGCTCAGCCTTTGGTGACTGGTCAACCACTCAGGACTCGCAATCGTGTTTTTCCTGGCCCATGTTCCTGCCGGCGATAACCCATCCATAATAATTAGGGATAACGATAAAAAATGAAAGATGGTCACATACGAAAAAGGAAATCTTGAATTCTACGCTTGGACGTTCCCAGGCGGAGTAGGCCAATAAAAAATAACTGATTTCTTCTCGTAAACTCTATCCAGTAGGAGAATTTGAATCGCCTGCCAGGTTGTAGCAATCATTAGGCAAGAATTGGCGAATGAATTTACCCCGGCAGAGCAAATGCCTCAAGGGGAAATCAAGTGGAAGTAAGACAACAGGATGGGTGGATTCCGAAGAAAAATCATACTCAAGTAGAGGATATCAATATGCGCACACTCCACCGATTTTTTCTCATTGCCATTGCCCTTTTCCCATTGCTGGGTTCCGGACCAATAACAAAAACAGCCCAGGCAACGGTACCTGCTGCGGAAAAAAAAGCACTGGTCGATCTGTACAATGCGACTGACGGAACAAATTGGACCCATAATGATGGTTGGAATAATCCCAACAGACCTGATCCGTGTGACAACCACTGGTATGGTATTTCTTGTAACAGCACAAATGGTCATGTAACCAAGCTCGATCTCCACGATAACAATCTCACCGGAACCATTCCTTCCACCATTGGTAATCTGATACTATTGCAAGTCCTTGATCTTGATTATAACCATCTCGCAGGGGTCATCCCTCACGGCATAAGTAATCAAACAAATCTGCAATTACTCGACCTCGACAGCAATAATCTTACCGGAACCATTCCCTCCTCAATCGGCAACCTGATAAATTTGCAAACACTCGATCTCTACACAAACCATCTCTCTGGTAACATCCCCGCCTCCATCGGCAATCTAGCTCAACTAAACAACCTCTTCCTCGGTGGCAACAATCTTTCAGGCTCTGTCCCCTCCTCCATCGGCAATCTAATAAATTTACAGGCGCTCGACCTCGATAGCAATTGTCTCAGCGGAACCATTCCCTCCTCCCTGAGCGCCCTGATTCATCTGCAAAGGCTTTTCCTCTACAATAATTATTTTAGCGGGAGAATCCCTTCATCACTGTGTAGCCTGACGCAGATGCAACGGCTCCTTCTCGATAATAACCGTCTATGCGGAAGGGTTCCTGGATCCCTTGCCAACCTGGTAAATCTATGGAACAATATAGGCCTCAGATTGGACCATAACAGGCTGATCACAGAGGCGAACCCACCCCTTGAGGCTTTCATCGTCCAAAAAAGCTCGGGCTATTCTCACTGGCAGACAACTCAGGACTCGCAATCGTGTTTTTCCTGGCCCATGTTCCTGCCGGCGATTGTTCACCAACGACTCAATCCCTATATCATCCTGAGACATCCAAAATTTTGATTCGGTCTTTTTGTCAACATCGTATATTTTTTTGTACAAAATTCATTCTATGGAGGTCAATAAATGATTTCAACTGATCGTACAAGATATCAGCACCAATCAATACTGTGGCATTTTTCTCTCTTCTGTTGCATCCAGGCCATTCTCTTCGGATATATGGCAGATCTACTTTTCGCAGCACAAATTACAGGAACGGTATACCTCCCGGGAACCCAAACAGCTCCGGCAGGAGGAATTCGCTGTAATATATTTCTGACAGATCAAACCGGCCATAATGATAAGGTATTGTCTCCCGTTACTATTCTCGAAGGACAGTCTTCGCAACAATACTCGGCTACGCTGCCAAATAATCAAACCTCATCCTGGGTAGTATCTTATTACGACTGGGGTCAAAATTTTGTTCAACATGGATACTATTCATCTTCAGGTACTACCTGGAAATATTCCAAGGCTGCCGGTCTGCCCGGAGGGCAGACTCAATCCGGTGTCGACCTTACATTGCTTTCAGGAAAGACGATTTCCGGAAATGTTTCTCTTCCGTCAGGTAGAAAATCCCCTGCAGGAGGAATAGGTTTCTATGTCAATGCTGAAAATATTGACCATATCTGCGGCACTACGCGTGTCAGTTGTTTTCTCCCGGAAGGACAAACCTCATCATCATACCATCTCACTTTACCCAATGACACCGTACTTCGGTTCACTTTTTTTTACAGTTATTATGGAACAGATTATGTCGACAGAGGTTATTATTCAAATTCCGGTACTCAAAAAAAATCGGACGATGCCACGATTCTGGCCGGAGGACAGGATTATTCAAATATAAACATGACTGTTTTATCAAAATTTTCCTGGCCCATATTCATACCGGCGATCACCGGCATGAATAATTGACCGACGCAAAAGAATACCAGCGGCGCGGTCATCTTTCTGAAATATGTCATGGAGGGGGTTTGTAGCTCCGGCCAGGGAAAACGCATCCTCTCTATGGAGGAGCAAAGCCGCATGATGGGCGAATCCTTCCCCCGGCTTGTTCGACGTGATTCCCTGAAAAAATGCTGTATTTTTCCAATTACCTCGATAGCGGGCTTTGCCCGTAACCAAAAAAAAGACCAAACCACGGACGAACACGGATAGAATGCATTTTGGCCGAGAATACGCCGAAAAAGCAGAATCCGTGTCTATCCGTGGTACGCCAAGAACAAATCAATTCAGCAAACCCGATTTTCTCGGATTCTGCGCTTACCGATTTTTGAACCTTTTTCCCCGCCTTCGGCACCCATTAACAAGAACGACATATTTTTTCCATTCAGGGCGGTATCCAGGCGTATGGTCTCAAAAAGGGGGAATCCATGAACAGACGGAAATGAAGCATCGCTGGGTATAGAATTCCCGGCAACATCCCAAAGCATATCCCCAGGATCGTCAAACTCCCAGACTTGGTTATCACCCGCATTTACAGCAAGACACACATGGGTAGCCTGGGGGTATGGGCCGACATTAAGAATGTCGGGGGGCCGATTCCGGAAGGAGAATTTAAAAAAGCGGACATGCGCTTTTACCTCACCTATCTGAAAGGCAGCAACAATTACACCACCGGTCCCATAGGAGGACAGGGCAATAACGGCTATAGGCTCAGCTATCTGGACCGGACAGGGAAGTTAATGAAGCCGGGCGGCATGATTTTGGCGGAAGCTCCGGGAAACCTCACCTGCCGGGGAACCGTCAAGATCAGGGTTGAAGTGGATCTTCCAGTCTCCGGCGGCGGCAGGATCAAAGAGAGTAATGAACAAAACAATACAAAAACCGCTGTCCTGCATTGCCCGTGATGAAATGAATGACCACCAACGGTCATCCAAAATGAGCGTTGGTGGTAATCAATATGCGTTTTATAAAAATAATTAAAACAAGCTGACCCGACGTCAAGGGTCAGTGTCGCGTAATATTAAGGTGTCAATATCAGTAAGTCAGGGCGGTATCTGCGTTCATCACCTCGTTTACAAGCCTACCGGCCTTCACAAGTTCACAACCTTCCACAAGCTGGCTGGTTGGAATCTTTCTCTCCTCAAGACACGGAATACAAACAAAAATCTTGCCGCCAAGTTCGGAAAAATCGTCAACCATCTTTTTGAGCGGCTGAAGTCCCGGCGCTATGATATGTTCATACATCCCCTTTGTGCAGGCCATAACGCCCTTTCCCTGAAAAATAGCTGTTACCTGAACATCCATTGCCAGGGCAGCATTGGCCACAACCATCGCAAGTGTAGTCTTTTCCGGTTCATCCAGGCCATGGGTAACAATGACAACCAGTTTTTTCCCTGCTATTCTCTCAGCCATTTCTTCCTCCTTGCTCTATCTGCATTATAAAAGATAACTTGCTATATCTGCCGTATGCACACGCTCTTCTGCTGCTTCTTTGAGATTAAATAGGCATATAGGACACATTGTTGCCACATCTTTTGTGCCTTCAGGCAAAGATTCCAAGCGTTTTTCCGCTATTTCTCTTGCCTTTTCCGGAAAAAGGGATTCCACTGGTCCGCCGCAGCAATGAGTAAGGCGACCTGAAAACAACGGCTCAACAATTTTAAATCCCTTGCCGGCAAGAAGGCGTCTCGGTTCATCCACCATATCAAGGTATCGTGAATAGACGCAGGAATCGTGAACCACAATGCTCCGCTCCGGTTCTTCCCCCTTTATCTCCCGCTCACTCCCGGCAAGCACTTCCAGATAACTTTTTACTTTAATATCAAAGTTGTCAAGCACTTCAGGATAGACAAGCCTGAACATCTGTGTGGTATGTGGATCAACTGTGATAATCAATTCCGCACCACATCTCCTTAGAAGATCATGGACGGCGCGCGCATGGCGTTCAAAAACCGAATCAAGTCCCAGGTCATAGGCTAAGGCGCCCGCATAGAGTTCATCTTCATACAGATATCCGGGCTTAATACCATGCCTTCCGAGTATGGTTACAATATTTCTGAGTATGTCGTTATAAAATTGTATATCATCAGAAGAAGCTCCCATAGACAGGAGATTTACGATATTGACAATGCGATTTACAACAGTGGCAAATCCGGCATATTTTTCAAGCCATGAGCCATCCATTTTTTTGTTTTTTGCCGCCATTGCCCGGATAAACGGCATGATCTGGTACATATGGCCGGTATAAAGGATTGTCTTTCCGCCTTTAGGCAGTCCCAGACCGTCAGCCCACCTGGTCAGAAGCTTTTGCCGCACGGGCATGACGCTCCCTCTATTTTCAAGATTCTGGGCAAGTAGAGCCAGAATATGTTCTCTGGAGATGGCCATTTGTAAATTATTTGGCTGTTGTCAGCATGTTATATATGGTAAACATCCTCTACAAGATATCGCCTCAAGGCCCTGATATTTTCGGCAATCAATACGCCTTCCGGGCAGTTCTCCTCGCACATTCTGCACAAGAGACAGGAATAGATACTGTCCGAATACTCCACAATCTTTTCCTCCGCGCCAAGCAGCACATAACGGAAAAGCTGCCTGGGGAGGATGGCCATGCCAACTGGACAAAGCGCGGTACAGGTTCCGCAATTAAAACACTGTCCGGCATTGAAGTTTTTATCCAGCCGCGCTCTTTGCCTGAACTCTCCATTCACCCTGATCATGGAATGGCTCTCCCCTTGGGCGCATATTTAAAAAAGCGATCCCTCCTCTCTTTCGGCAGTTCCTCCACAAGTCCGTACCGCCTCATGGCCATGAGATACATCATGACCTCTTCAGAGGGCATGGAAAGCTCCCCGGCAAGCTCGGGAACGGTTTTCCCCTCATGGCCGAGGGCCGATAATATCTTTTTTTGCAGGCCCATTTCATCCCTGTAAACAGCCGGCTGTCCCTTTGGCCTTTTTTCGCTTGTCCCTTTCATTTTTCGTAACCGATCCTGGGCATCACCCAAGCCATTTTACCGTCAACCGCCTAAAGCCTCTATCATTGCCTTAATCATATTGTGTCCGTAGCCTTTGATTTCCAGCGCCTCCTCATTACAAATGGCCACGCAGGCGCCTTCTCCCTTGCAGAGGGATTCGGTTATTTCCACCACGGTCCCATCCGGCGTCTCTTTCATCGAAATAGCGCCATATGGACAGGATGAAATACATTCTCCGCACCCTGTGCACTTTTCCGTAAGCACCCTGGCCACAAAAGGATCCAGATTCACCTTGCCGGTCAGCACTAATGAAGCGCTTTTGGCAACAGCCGCCATTCCGCTTACAACGCTCTCGGAAAGTGTTTTCGGACCCTGGCAGGCGCCTGCTATATAGATGCCGTCCATCACGGTTTCAACAGGTCTAAGCTTGGGGTGAATCTCGTTAAAAAATCCTTCCTTGCCTACGGGCAGTTTCAATATATCTATAAGTTGAGAATTTTCCCCCGGTACCATGCCGGTCACCAGCACAACAAGATCGGTTTCAAGCTCCACGGTTTCAGCGCCTGTAAGCAGGTCTTTAGCCCTGATCCGAAGTCCGGATCCGGAAACTTCCGTTACCTGGGGCGGATCCTTAAGACCGTATTTCAGAAAAACCGAACCTTTTTTCAAAGCTTCATGATAGAGTTCCTCATACGCGCCATATGTCCTAATATCCCTGTAAAAATGAAACTGACCTATGGACGGATCTACCTCATGGGTCCTTACAGCCGTATGGACTGCCGCGCTGCAGCAATACCTGGAGCAGTAACGATTGCCCTCCTTGCCGGTCCGTCTTGAGCCGACGCAATATATATAGGCTATGTTCCTTATCTTTCTGCCGTTCAGCAAAAATGTGTCCGTAGAGGAATCAAGCATGTCAATATACTGATTCAATGTAAGCACACAGGAAAGGCCGAAGCCGAATTCGCCATCCGTAGGCCTGTAACTGCCGGAACCGGTAGAGACAATGACAGCTCCCACTGAAAGTGTAGTCTCGTTTTTTCCGTCAACCTGAATCCTGATAGTAAAATTTCCTACGCTTCCGGTTTTTTCCAGGATCTCGGCACTTGTGTACAAAACGATATTTCCATTCGCCCTGATTCGCTCAAGCAGCGATTCTACCAGTTCATGGCCGGAAGAATTATCAGGGAAAAGACTCTTGCGGCCTTTTATACTTCCTCCAGGTTCCGGCGCTGCCTCAACCAGATAGACAGTCACACCCATTTCGCCAAGCGCAAGCGCTGCCCTCATGCCGGCGAGCCCTGCCCCTATAACCATTACCGAAGGCTGCGCTGTAAGCTCTATAGGCGTCAGCGGCTCTGAAAGTTTTGCCTTGGCAACTCCTTCCCGCACCAGAGATACAGCCTTCCTGGTGGCTGCATCCTTATTATGGGTATGCGCCCATGAACATTGCTCTCTTATGTTGACCTGGATGTATTGATATGGATTGAGACCAGCCCTTTCAGCCATGGCCCTGAAGGTATTCAGGTGCAGCTTGGGTGAACAGGAAGCGATGACTATGCCGTCCAACCCGTTCTCCCTGATGTTTGCAATCATATCTTCCTGTGACGCATCGGAGCAGGAAAACATGTTTATTCCGGCAACTGTCACATTGTCTTCCCGGGCTATTTCCTTCCTGACCTGCTCTACATCGACATAGTCGGAAATATTGCCGCCGCACCGGCATATAAAGGCGCCAATTTTTTTCTCAGTCATTTAAGCGCACCCGTTCTTATAAGGTACGAGGCTGCCTGTGCCGACGCAGCGCCGGCATGGACAACACTGTCTGGTATATCCTTCGGCCCTGAGGCGGCTCCAGCCACAAATATGCCGTCTACACTTGTCCTGCCTGGTTCAACAGTCCCGTCCACTTCCCTGATATAGGAAAGCTCATCCTGCTCCACCCGGTCATCACCTAATACCTTTACAATGCCGGGATTTGAAATGGCCCCTACCGAAAGCACAACCAAGTCATGATTGGCCTGCCTGAGACCGCCCTTACCTTCCATGTCTTCAAAATGCACTCTCAAATTCTGATCTTTGACTTCTTCAACCCGCACCACTTTTCCCTTTACAAAGTGTGTGCCCATACCTTCAGCCTGCTGAAAAAACTCGTCGTATCCCTTTCCAAAGGCCCTTATGTCTATATAATAAATGGTCACTTCGGAAATAGGCAACGCCCCCATTATCAGCTGGGCCTGTTTGATGGAATACATACAACAAATTCTTGAGCATCTGGGATTTCCCGCGTTAACGTCCCTTGAGCCTGTACACAACACAAAAGCAATATTGCCGGGTATCTTGCCGTCTGAAGGCCGTAAAAGCGCATTATACGGTCTTGTAGGAGCCAAAAGCCTGTCCATCTGCATGGCGGTTATGACATTTGGATAACGGGAATAGCCGAGAAGCGGTTTGCGGGCAGGATCAAAGAGTCTGAACCCTGTCGCAAGCACAACAGAGTCTGTGTCAATCTCACAGGTGGACGGCTTCATGGCCAGATCAATGGCCCCGCCGGGACATACCTCCACGCATTGCCTGCATTCCGAACACACACCACAATCAAGGCATCCCGAGACAGCCTCCTGTACATTCTCCTCGGATAATTTCGTGGCCACCGTATAATGCGGATCTTTTGCCGGAATCTTTTCACGCTTAAGCGCAGGCACAAGAACCAACGCATCTTCAGAATTCCGTTTTTCAACAAGAGCCTGGACCATAACGGCGGCGCGCCGTCCCCAGCCTATGGCATGAGCCAAGAGATACGGCCGGTCCACAAGTTCCGGATAGGTTACTATTCCGTCTTTTACCACTGGGTCCATAACCAGATCCGGATTCCATGGAACAGGTGCAAGCGCTGCGGCAAATCCACGTCTGCCGGCTTCTTCAGGGGTCATGGATGTATCGGTGTCTATTATGACGCCGGCACCGATGACATTATCTATTTCCCGGGCAACGAGTTCTCTGGACAGGCCTGCTTCAGGAACGCCTTCGGCCAGTATGCCACCCGGTGCGGAATCCTTGGTAAATACCGTCACTTCATAGCCGTTAAGAGCAAGATGATACGCCGCGCTCAATCCGGCTGGTCCGGCGTCCATAACAGCCACTCGTTTTTCAGGGGCATCTGGAGCTGTTTTGATAGCCACCTGATCATTTGAGCCATAATATCCGTTCGCCATCAAGGAGCTTACCCCCTTTATCGGGATGGGAGCTCCTTTTTTCGTCTTGCCCTTTGTGCAACGGTTCTCACACGGAGCATAACAGAGACAGCTCAGGGCTGCGGGAAAAGGTGAATCTTCAAGATGACGTTTGGCCGCCTCCCGGAACTTGCCTGCCCTTGCCAGCGACACAATGCCGTGAGCTCTTATTCCGGCAGGACACGCCTGACTGCACGGCGAAAGTCCTTTTTTCTCGATTACCGCTTTTTTGGGCACCGACTGGGGAAATGGAATATAAATCGCCCTGCGGGCTATCATCCCGTCGTTAAACTGATCTGGACGGGCCACTGTGCATACAGTCTCGCACTGGGAACAGCCTGTGCACTTCTGGGGATCAACATAGGAATTTCTGGAGACAACCCTGACCCTGAAACCATGGGCATCTCTTTTTACAGATTTGACGTTGCTGTATGTAAACAGTGTTATTCGAGGATGATTTGCGACGGCCGCCATTTTGGGAGTAGAAATGCAACTTGAACAGTCAAGAGTGGGGAACACTTTGCTCAGGAGAATCATTTTTCCCCCAATGCTGGCCTCCTTCTCCACCAGCGCTACATCAAACCCCATGTCCGCAAGGGTAACGGCCGATTCCATTCCAGCAATGCCTCCGCCTATTACAACGCAGTGGCATTTCAGAGACCTGCTGGTTTCTTTGCGCAAGGACTCACCTGTTTTCATGCTTCCAGTTTCAAAAGGACACTGTTAAATTTTTCAACATGGCTGACAAACGACTCGGAACAGACGGAACAAATGGCGGCCATCTTTAGGCGCATCGGATCAATACCGTTTTCCTTTAAAAGCGCCTGCGCCGCCGCCACAATATTACCTGTCCGGGCCGTGCAGTCTTCCAAAAAAGGACAATCGGTTCCGTCCGCTGCAATAAACACGCCGTCAAAACCATTCTTGAGCGCATGGAGGATCCAACCGGGATGTATGCCGCTGGAACACGGAACCGATATTACCATTGCTCCGGTCGAATAATCCATGTGAGACGCCCCTGCCAGGTCAATGCCAGGATCCGATATACTGTCTGTGGAAAAAACAAGAATCTTCGGCAAGACCGTGCTTTTCACGTCCACAATCATTTTCTCAGTCAGTCGACTTTTTCACAAACAGGCGCCAATATCCGGATTCCTCCAGTACGCCCATAAATTCATGACCTACGTTTTCAGCCCACAGGGGCAAATCATCATTGGTGCCCTCGTCAGAGCTCAAAACCTCCATGATTCCGCCTGGATCAACATCCGCTATAGCCCTTTTTGCCTCAAGAAGAGGACCGGGGCATGCCGAACCCCTTGCGTCAACCACCTTTTCCGCCTTGATGCCGCTAAGATCCACTGACATAATCACATTCCTCCACGTATAATCAGTTGCTGCCTGTGTTGAACAATTGCACATATCAATGAAAATAATATACGCAATTTTCCCCGTGTCAAGAAAGAAATCGCCCCAGGATGTTACAAATCGATATTTAGATGATAATCAGACAAGCCCCTTTGGAATAAGATCGCTACCTAAATTGATCGTTTCACTAATTTAGAAAATACAAAAAGATTATATCACAGTGTTTGACAAACAAAATATTACAAATGAATGAAAATCTCTCAACGTTGGCGTAAATATTCTGCTGTAGCTTTCATGGACTTTAGCCATGACCGCTCCCTCTCTCCGGTGAATTATCTTGCGTCCCGAGGGTTATTGGCTGTACACTGGATTCTCCACTGAACCAGCATGGCTGGATCAGGTAGCGGAACGTAGTGAAAATTCCGGATTATACCGTCCCGTCCACAACAGATAAGCATAGACTTCGAATGATATAAATAGTTCGAAACGACACAGCTTCGTGGGACTATTTTCAACTAAAAATTGCCTGGACTTTTTATGGCTCCATCACCCCTGCAATGGCTCGCATGCATCCTTTCCCCATAAAACTCGGCCATCGCTACCCAGTGGGCGCCACCGCATCGGATACGGGAACAAACTTCTGTGTTTTCTCCCGGCACGCCACCCGCATGCAACTGCTCCTGTACAAACGACCCGACAGCAGGCGTCCCTTCCAGATCATCGACCTGGATCCGGAAAATAACCGTTCTTTTTTCTTCTGGCACGTCTTTGTCGAGGGATTAACGGGCGAGAAAACGGTGGCCTACACCTGGAAGGCGGACGGGCCGGATGACCCGGCCCGAGGCTACCGGTTTGACCCGAATATCGAGCTGCTGGATCCCTGGTCCAGGGCAACAACTGATGTTCTCTGGCAACGGCCCTATAATCGGAAAGCGAAACCAAAACAGTCCGGTCCCTCCATGCGGGCTCTGGTTCTGCCGGAAAGCAACTATGACTGGCAGGAAGACAACCCCCTGCGCCGGCCATGTACACAGGAAATTATTTACGAACTGCACGTAGGCGGTTTCACCCGTCATCCCAGCGCCGGGGTCACCCATCCCGGTACCTTTTCCGCCACTATTGAAAAAATACCCTATCTGCTGGAGTTAGGCATCAACGCAGTTGAACTCATGCCGGTCATGGCCTTTGATGAGCAGGACGTTCCGGACCGGGTCCGGGACCGGGGATTGAAGAACTACTGGGGCTATGCCACCCATTCCTTTTTCAGTCCCCATCCCGGCTATTGTGTGCGTCCCCTTGCCGGCAGTAACCGGCACGAATTCCGGGACATGGTCAAGGCCCTGCACCGGGCAGGCATCAGCGTCATCTTAGATGTGGTCTACAATCATACCGCCGAGGGCGGCACTGACGGCCCGGTTATCAACTTTAAGGGGATGATGAACCGTGCATTTTACCATCTTGAAGAGGATGACTTACGCCAATATAAAAACTTCAGCGGCTGCGGCAATACCGTCAACTGCAACCATCCCCTGGTGACCCGTTTCATTGTTGAGTCCCTGGAATACTGGGTGCGGGAATTTCATGTGGACGGATTTCGCTTTGACCTGGCCTCCATCATGGCCCGGGGCGAGGATGGACACCCCATGTACCACGCACCCGTGGTCTGGAACATCGAATTTTCCGATATTCTGGCCCATACCCGCCTCATTGCCGAGGCCTGGGACGCCGGCGGCCTCTATCAGATAGGCGGTTTTCCCGGCTATCGCTGGGCGGAATGGAACGGCCGCTACCGGGACCTGGTACGTCAATTTGTTCGTGGCGACAAGGGATTGATCGCCGAGTTCGCCACCCGGCTGACCGGCTCCAGTGACCTTTACCAAAGCTCCGGCCGCCTGCCAACCAACTCCATTAACTATATTACCTGCCACGACGGATTCACCCTTTATGATCTTGTCAGTTACAGCACAAAGCATAACCTGGCCAACGGCGAGAACAACCGGGATGGGGAGAATCATAATTACAGCTTCAATTGCGGGGTGGAGGGCGAAACCGACGACCCGGAAATCCTTGCCCTGCGGCTGCGGCTGGTCAAAAACTTTATCGCCATCCTCCTGCTCAGCCGGGGCGTGCCCATGCTCTGCATGGGTGACGAAGCGCTACGCACTCAGCAGGGCAACAATAACTGCTATTGCCAGAACAATTTTTTGAGCTGGTTTGACTGGACCCTGCCGGAAAGGAATTGGGAGGTATTTCGCTTTACCCGGGAAATGATCGGGCTGCGCAAACGCCATCCGGCGCTGAGGCGCAACAGGTTCCTCACGGGAAAGGTCCTGCCGATATCAGGCATGCCCGATATCGCCTGGCACGGGAAAAAACTACATCAACCGCAGTGGAATAATCCCGAGGCTCAGGTATTGGCCTGCACGCTGAGCCGGGTGGAAGCCGACGAGGAAGACCTCCATTTAATTTTTAATATGTCACCGGAATCGCTATGCCTGTACCTGCCGAAACCGGCAAACCGCACCTGGCATCTCAGCGTGGACACGGCAGCCGCTACGCCGGGGGACATCATTGAACACAGGTTACAGGAACCGGTCCAAAAAAAAACCATGCGGGTCGCTCCTCGCAGTGTGGTAGTCCTGGAAAGCAGGTAGGGTGAAGTAAAAAAATAATTCATTCTGATTGTTTGCCTCGGGTGATGAGGCTCACCTTCATTGCTTTTTAGCTGATGGCCTCTACGGGTGGACACTCGTAGAGGCCTTTTGTATCTGATCACAGGCTATGTAACTGTGTATTTTCATCTACCTGGAAAATGTAAGCCTTTTTTGTACGCACAGACAAACAACAGGAGACGGGATCATGCCTTCGTACAGCCTTCTTTACGAGAAGGACCATCTTCACGGAAAAAATCAAAAAGAACCTGAAAAGAACGATCAACCCGATTTCTTTGCGGATCTCAATCTGGATCAAATTGTCAAAGCAGTGACCGCCGGAAGAAAGGAATATCAGCTTGCGCCGTTTTTTTATCAGCCGCTCCGGGACCCGGATGCGGTCAACTATCGTCAGGAGGTGATACGGGATTTGGAAAACAACTCCCTGCGGACGAAAATACAACTATTTGCCGGAAAGATGCGGGAAGTGCGCGCTCTTGCGGCGACAAAGAAACTCGAATATGAATACCACAAAAAGGGGTGGTTTCTTGAGGCGGCGTTACTCTATTGCGAAGTTGTAGAGACGCTGACACGGGATTTGCAAAAAGCTCGGCTCAATTCTCGCGGACTTTCAATGTTCAGGGAATATATGGGGACGTATATCTCGGCTTCGAATTTCCGGTCTCTGAGCTACTCGGCCCGGAATGTTAAGACGGCGATGGCCGACATCAAATACGATGTCATTCTCCAAAGCGGAAAATTTACCGTGAAACCCCATGCGGAAGAGGCGGATTACAGCATAGAGATTGAAGAAGTTTTTAAAAAATTTAAGCGGGACGACGCCCAGGAGTACCTCGTCAAATTCCATGAGAAGAGGGGCATGAATCATATTGAAGCCAAAACCCTTGAATTTGTCGCCAAACTTTTCCCCGAACCATTCTCGGCGCTGGATATTTTTTGTCTGCAACATCAATCGTTTATCGATCACGTGATCCAGTCATTTGACAGGGAAATTCAGTTTTACCTGAGTTACCTTGACGCAATTGCCGAGCTTAAACAGAGGGGTTTGTCGTTCTGTTATCCACGTGTGAGCGTATCGGATAAGGAAGAACAGCTTATCGACGGTTTTGATCTCGCCCTGGCCCGGGTGTTGTCTTCACAGGATCAAACGGTGATTTGCAACGATTTTTTTCTGAAAGACCAAGAACGTATCATTGTGGTGACCGGACCGAACCAGGGAGGGAAAACGACTTTTGCGCGGATGTTCGGCCAGGTGCACTATCTTGCCGCACTGGGTCTGCCCGTTCCCGGAAAAGAAGCTCGATTGTTTTTACCCGATCACATTTTGACCCATTTTGAACGGCAGGAAGAGGCCGGAAATTTACGCAGCAAACTGGAAGATGATTTGTCTCGCGCACATGAGATTCTGCTATCGACAAGTTCCGACAGTTTGTTGGTTTTAAACGAAATTTTTTCCTCAACAACATTCAAAGACGCCTTGTATCTGAGCCAAAGAATACGAACGCAAATTATGAAATTCGACGCCTTGTGCGTATGGGTGACTTTTATTGACGAACTGACGGATTACCCTGATAAGCTGGTGAGCATGGCTGCTACCGTGAGATCAGGAGAAAGTAATGACCGTACCTTCAAAGTGGTCCGAAAACCCGCCGACGGTTTGGCGTACGCGCTTTCTCTTGCCAAAAAATACCGCCTGACATCCGAGGACATTCGGGAGAGCATCCGATGATGCAAGTATTGTTGATGTATCCCGATCGTGATTTTGATCCGAATCAAAAACCGGCTCCTGAGACGAAGGATTTGATACAGGACCTGGAACTGGAACGAGTGTTTGCAGCGATGGCGCGTGATGATGACTTTCTGTATGCCACTGCGCAGCAGGCTTTATTACTGGGAACAGACAACATAGACACTGTGCTGTACCGGCAGGAGATTCTGAAAGACAGCCTGGAACACGTTGATCTTATCAAACGGATGTATGGTCTTTCTCTGGAGTTTCTTAAAAGAAAACATGAGCAATGGATTTGGATTTCTTCACTGCATTCCAGCCCGAGCTCTATCTTGAGTAGCTCCCGTCGGATGTTGGAAGCCTCGCTTGATTTGCTCAAAAACTTGCGCCGTATCGCCGATAACTCAGCGAAATTGTTTCAATCAAGGGGATTTCAACGATTTTTTACCATGATTCAGGAAGAGCTCGAAGATGAGTATCTGCGGGTGGTCGAAAAGCAGGTCAAGGCCCTGAAATTCCCTGACGGTGTTTTGTTGAGCGGCAGGCTGGGACGGGGAAACGAAGGGACACAGTATCTCCTTTGCCGAGCGAAGGAAAACAATCGTCATTGGTTGCGACAAATTTTCACCGCAAAAACGCCGGGCTATTCTTACAGACTCCACCCGCGCGACAATCAGGGGGCACGAATGCTTGGAGATTTGCGGGACAGGGGAATCGCGCGCGTGGCAAACGCCGTTGCTCAGGCGGCGGACAACATAGAATTTTTTTTTACAAAGCTACGCGTAGAGTTGGGATTTTATCTTGCCTGCGTCAATTTGCATGATCAACTCACCCATTTGAGGGAACCCGTTGCCTTCCCCAAACCGCTCTCTCACGAAAAACGCTGTTTTTCCTGCACAGGTTTGTATGACGCCGTTCTGGCGCTGACGATGCAACAAAAAGTCACGGGAAACACTATTCATGCCGCCGACAAAGCTCTTCTCATGGTGACAGGCCCGAACCGGGGCGGTAAAACCACGTTTCTGCACAGCGTGGGCGTGGCACAACTCCTGATGCAGGCGGGAATCTTTGTGCCGGCGGAATCGTTTACCGCCAATCTTTATACCGGGATTTTCACCCATTTCAAACGGGAAGAGGACAAGGCCATGGAGAGTGGAAAATTTGAGGAGGAATTGAAGCGAATGCGCGTGATTATCGAGCATGTTTCCCCTGATTCCCTGATTCTGCTCAACGAATCTTTTGCGGCCACCAATGAAAGGGAGGGCTCGGAAATCGCGGAACAAATTATCAGCGCTCTCATCGATAAGGGGATGAAGGTTTTTTATGTGACGCATCTTTATGAACTGGCCCGCCGGTTTTATGCGCGTGACAGTCAAGACATCCTATTTTTGCGAGCGGAAAGGCTTGCCGATGGTACACGGACGTTTAAAATCAGGGAGGCCAAGCCATTACAGACGAGTTTTGCCGCCGATCTCTATCAACGGATCTTCGGGATGAAAACCGAATAAGGTGAAACATGGCGAATTCGTAAAATCTCCGGATGGGTCAGACCCTGTAAAGGCAGAGATCTAAAGTGTGGCGCAACAACCAAATGCCCTCCTACACCAGGTCTCTTTTAAATCCCGGCAGGCACCCAACCTTGGATGACGTACTATTTTTCACCTGATTACCACTAAAGCTCAGCTTGAATGAAATCAGGGATACCATCGCTTTTCTTAGAAAATGAATTGACCTGAAATCAGTCATAAGCGCTGCTAAATGCGATTTGAGATTATAGCTGTAGCGATGTTATCCCTCGTTGCTGAGGAATGATGGTAATCAAAATTTTTTATGCGTATAACAGGAGAGAGCCATGCCCCTTATCGATGAAATCAAACAGACCCTTGCCGGGTACTCCGGCACGTGGAAAGAAAAGAGAAAAAAACGCTATCTATTTTCCGTCACCGTGGCGGAACGAAAGGTCTTTCTTTCCATCCGGCGTCTTGTCTATACGGCCGGATTTCGGATTAGCGACAAGAAAAAGGAAGTGATCTTCCATGAGATGCTCAAGGAGACCGGTTCCGGATTGTTAGCCGCAACCGGATTCGGATTCAAGACTGAATCATATAACACCCTGTCCAAGGCAAGAAAAGGGATCATCGAAGAACAATCTCGCCTGTTCGGCAAAGACTACACCTACCGTTTCGACTATGCGGAGATACGCAGCAAAGTCGAGAATGTCGTCACGACAAACGGTTACCTGTTCAGATACAAAATATTCTAATGGTCAAGAGAAAAATGGCGTATATTGATTATATGTAACCCTTTGCACAACGTAGGAGGCGGAGCAAAAGACAACAAGATGGGATAATTATTTTTTTCTGACGCCCTCGCCCGCATATTTCACAAAGGTCGTCGCAAAAGACCTGAAAATGCCATGAATGCAGATAGCGAACGAAGTGAGACCTTCGAGGAACAGCGTTAACAGGTCCGCAGACATATTGAAATATTTCGAGGAATCCTTTTTACGCTGTAACGCAGCAGGCATGATGTTTTCAGGTCTTGCCGCAGATCGCTTGTGAAATATGCGGGCTAAACAAAAAGGTCCCTTAGAACGGCACCGCCGAACGAAAAACCAGCCTCTTTTCCGTGGTCGGATGGAAGAATTGCAGGTACTGGGCGTGCAACAGCATGCGTTCGCCGGGTTTTCGGCGCCCATAGAGCCTGTCGCCGACTATGGGACAATTAAGGCCCAGTTCGTGGGCCGCATGCAGCCGCAATTGGTGGGTGCGGCCGGTGAGCGGAATAAATTCAACCCGGGTTCTGCCGTTATGTACGGCAAGTTTAAACCATCGGGTTATTCCAAGCTTGCCCTGTTCCGGATCATAGACCTGATGCGGTCGATTGTCCGGATCAAGGCGAAATGCCAGTTCTATCTCGCCCGCCTCTTCGGCAACAACCCCTTCAAGAATTGCATTATACCTTTTTTTTACCTGCCTGCGGGCAAACTGTTCCGACAGATTCGCATGAGCCCGTCTGATGCGTGCCAGCACCATGAGACCAGAGGTGTCCATGTCCAGACGATGGACGGCCGGCTGATCAATAATATCCGGGAAATAGTCCTGCACCTGCCGGACGACGCAATCCTGCATCTCCGGGCCGCGACCAGGGACGGACAACAGACCGGCCGGTTTATCGACCACGATGACATCCTCGTCGACATAGAGCAGGCGGATCCGTAATTCATTTTTGGTCATATTGTGGTGTCCTGTGCATCCATTTCCCCAATGCCACAAAGCATGGTACCGAGAATAGGGGCGCATTTCTCTTCGCAGGCCGGATAAAAATGTTTATGCACCCGTGTTGCCGATGCATTTTCGCGGCCGTAATAGAACTCGGCCAGGCTGACGGGCACAAGACGATGGCGGGCGGCATGGGCAAGCAGCTTGGGCGCACAACAATCGCCGGTCCCCGTGGGCATTCCGCTTTCCCCGACGAAGGCCTGAAAAAGGGTATGGCGTCCGCCCCGGAAATCCGGCACCCGGTAGAGGGCAAAAATTCGCTGCATCAGTTGCCGGGAGAGATCACGACGCCTGGTCCGCAGGCGACCCCAGGCCGTTCCATTTTGTTTTTCCTGCTTCATCCTGCGGCCAAGCTGTTTGATTGATCGCTCAACAGAAACAACGAGATCATGAAAAGTATCCACGTCAAAAAGCGGCCCCACCCAGCCCGGCATCCGCCAGTGGCCGTTGAACATACCGGAAAATCCATAGAGAATTTTCGTTTTTCCCTGAACATCCCGGCAGAGCAGAACGCCAAACATCTTGCCCCGCTCCGGCCCGAAAAGCGGCGCTGTCTTTGTCCTGTCATCAGGTGCATTTTCGGGCCGCGCCAGATGAACATGATCGTTGTCATCAAAAAACTGCATCAGGGCAAGGGCCGCCGGCCGGGCCGCCACGCCGTCGAGAAAATGGTTGCGCCCGCATCGTGGGCAATAGCCGGCACACCCACCGGCCGTCTCTCCTGCTGCAGGCATGGGCTGTTACTTCCTGAACAGGTAAAAAAGCAGAGACAGCAGCAGGCTGACGAGGACAGAGCTGGTCAACGGAAAGTAGAGATGAAAATGTTCCTTGTTGATCACCAGGTCCCCCGGCAGCCTGCCCAGGGGAATATGCCGCAACCAGGGCCATAACAGCCCGAGTATAATCAAACCGATGCCAGCGTATATAAACAATCGTCCCATATCAACTTTTCTCTCGACCGGGTTCCCGGTGCTGGGTCATCATCACACCAACAAATATAAGCAGTCCGGCCACAAACTGCCAGCCGGTAAATTGTTCGCCGAGAAGCAATACGCCAAGCACAACCGCCCAGAGCGGGATCAGGTTAATAAAGGCCGCCGCCTGATTGGCCGGCACCCGGCTGACGCTGAAATTATAGAGGCCATAGGCGCCGACGCTGACAAAAGTACCGAGGTAGAGAACTGAAAAAAGAGCGGGCATTGGGATTGTTTCCGGGATATGAATATCCGTAATCAGCAGAATCAACAGAAAAAATACCGCCCCGATAACGGATTGCGCGGCGGTCAAAAAAAGCGGCGGCAGGTCTGCGCTTAATTTTTTCAGCAAAATAATGTATCCTGTGGCGGTGACCATGGCCAGAAACTCCAGGAAATTACCAAGGACGGGGTGTGGCGCATGCTCGGAAACCGAGGCCGCCAGACTGAGCCATACCGCGCCAGTGGCGGCAACAAAGAGGCCGATGATGATCCGCCGGGTAATTGTTTCCCCAAGGAACAGGGCCGCAGCCACGGCCACAAGCAGCGGCAGCATGGTGGTGATCAGAGACGCTTGGGAGGCGCTGGTCAAATTCAGGGCCGCCGCCTCAAAAAGGAAGTAGAGGCACGGCTCGCAAAGTCCCATCCCGGCAAGCAACAGCACCTGCCTGCGGCCAAGACGCAGACGGGAGAAAGACCGAAGAAACGGTAAAAAACATATCGAAGCGATAACCATCCTGGCACAGACCACCAGCATGGGATCCAGGTTACCGATGGCATATTTCATTGCCACAAAGGAACTGCCCCAGAGAAACATGGCCGTAAGCATCGCCGACAATGAATACCACCGACGTAAACGATAGACCGCAGTCACTTCGCCTCACACGGTCCCGGACTGCATATGGACTTTTGTAAATGCATTTTTTTTAAATATTATGCTTGATGAACTCGTAAAAAGTCCAAATTACCTTAAAGATGGCTAAGTAAAAACACAGATATACAAGGAGTGGTGTTCCGGGGCGGGTCTCAATTATACAGGTAGTATGTTGTGAGTCGCCCCGGGACACACGACGCAGTAGATCGAAGTTTTTACGACGCCATCATGCTTTTGATGGATGGATAATGATTGGCTTTGAAAAAAACGCAACCATAAACCGAGCAGGACAAAGCCGCAAATATTTTGTCCTTTTTCTCGCCCTCCTGCTCCTACCGCTGTTCGTCCCGACGGCCGGGGCAGCCGGCAGCCATGAGCTGGCCGACGCCAGTGCCCGCAAAACTTTTCGGGTCTACCGGACTATTCCCTGTCTGACACGCAAACAACTTGAGTACGGCCGGGACATAATCCGGGGTCTGGAATACAACAGTCAGCGCATTTTCCGCAAACTCTGCCTGCTGCCGGGGATCAACTTTACCACCGGCAACCAGGCCTGGGAACTCCTGCTTGCAACCCGGCTGTCCTATGAACAGGTCCTTGCCTTTGAACAGTGGAGCGACCTGCCGGGGGTTGATCTTTCCCTTGCTCTGCAGGCATTGCCGCAAATAAAGCAGCTCAGCTACGAAGCGGGGCGTGCATTTCGCTCCTACCTTGCCCTACCGGACATCTCCCCCCGCAACGCCCTGCAGACTATCCCCCTGCTCAACGGCTTAAAAAGCATCAACAAACGGGCTGTCCAGGGCCTGATGACCATCCAGGACATGGACGCCATCAAGGCGCTGGACGGCCTTATCGAAGTGGCCCAGCTGGTCGATCATCAGGCCAGGGCGGCCGATAGTTTCGCCCGCATCCATGACATGAATACGGAAACCATGTTTGATAGCCTGCCCCTGCTCAAACAACTGCGACAGGAAGACGCCTGGAACGCGCACAACCTCTTTCGGCAAAAGGATATGAGCCGCATTGACGGCTGGCTGTGGATTATCCGCTATTTTGCCCTGCCGCCCATGGTGCAGGAGGCCCAGTATTACCGTCAGGACGACGAACACAAAAAAGCATTGCTGCAGGCCTTTTACGACGGCGGTGAAGAGCTGATCTGGAAGATCAACAACCTGCATGCAATTACCGATCGGTTCGGCTTTGAAATCCCGGAGGCGAAGCTAAAAACATGGTCGAAAAAGCAACTTTACGCCCGTTTTCAAAAGCTCTCCCGACAGGTGCAGTTTACCTACGGCAAACGGTTTTACCCGGCCATGGCCCGAGGGAACACGACGGCCATGATCAGTATCCTTCGCCGGGCGACCGCAGCCGACCGGGTACAGACGGCCCGCGACCTGAGCTCGGCCAACATCTATGCCCTGCTCTCCCAGGGCAGTGAACTGTACGACTCCTCCTTTCGTGACATCCTGGTACCCATCCTGAAAAAACGGATGATTGAAAACCACCACGGAGACCTATCGGCCTTTCTTCAGGCCATTGATCCAGGCAACATGCTGGTCTCCAGCTTTATCGTCAGTCTGGCCCAGAAGGGGAAGCTGACCACATTTTTCCCGGAAGATGATCTGCGACAGAAAAAAATCCTTAATCTGGTTGCCGCCTCGGCCTTTAAAAATGAGGATTCCATCCTGTTGTTTTCAGCCACCTTTGTCCATCTCCTCAAAATTCTCCAGCCCGATGCCCGCACCTATCTCATCGATAAGATGTGCCGGGATGCCGACAAGGACAGGTCAACCTTCTCCCGCCTTATCAGCGTCATCCTCCAATACTACATGCAGGAATATCCCGAACTCCTCAGCAGTCGGGACCGGGTACTTATCACCCGGCTTATCATCAGAAAAGGGGCAATCGACCTGGCAAAATATCAACAGACCCCCTTTAAGGAGTGGAAAGAAGACGGACGCCTTGGCTCCATATCCATCTTCCATCCCGATGACGACGGACGCAAATCCTTTCTTTCAAACGCTCATATTCTGCTGCGAAGCGGCTACCGGCTCAGCCTTTGTGATCAGTACACCCTGGACCCGATCAGTCAGCAGCAGCGACGGCAATACAGACAAATTATAGGCAATGCCCGTAAAAATCCCTCCTCCGGTTTACCCCGACTGTTTCAAGCCATGCACACCATGCATTTTGCCGTCGCCCTCGAGAAGAAAGTGGCAGGTATCACCATTCGACACGGGCTGCATGTCTATGTCGACGAAAAGGACCAGCAACGCCTCCTGGAACGCTTCTTTAAAGGCGGTGACGAAATGATCGCCCAGCGTGGCCACAGCTACTGGCGCTCTGAGCAACTTACCGATCCCCTGGTCAAGCTGCTGCGGGAACAGCAACTGACCGATGCGGATATCGATGGCAAGGAGCGCTTTTTAAGCCTTGGCTCCTGCGGCGGCGTCAAGGCCTACACCCGCATGACCCGTCTCTTTCGCGGCCACGTTGATATCCTGGCCACCATCGGCACCGGCATGGCAATTATCAACGATCCCTATAATAAAAACATCCTGGAAGTTATTGCTAAAAATCCCGCGACGATCTCCTGGAAAGGCGTTGCCGACAAGCTCTCTTTTATCTTCAAAGGAGGCCGGGGACAGGACTACTTGCAACCCGGTTCCCTGACCGCAATTCTGCATAAAATTATCGATGAGAAAAAGAAAACCGATGAACGGGAACAGGATTTCGACTGTATGATCCAGAATACCTTCTGTCCGGAAGAGAACTGACGACATGGCCACCTTTACTCGCGAAAAACTCTCGGACCTGCTCTCCATGGCCGCACGGGAACCGGGCTGTGCTTATCTCTTTGTCGGTGACCGCTTTCTGTGTCGGCAGGCATCTGCGCGGCTGGAGGAGGCCCTGCTTGCCGCCGGCGGCACGGTCCATGCCCTGGACGGCGATCATGAGGAGCCGGCAACGACGGTATCCAGACTGCAGAGTTTCAGCCTGTTGCCGGGCCGCCAGATATACCGCATCAGCGACACCCGTCTGTTCCACTCAAAAAAAGTGGCCAAGGCCCTGTGGACGCGTGCTGTTGCAGCCCGAAGCGAAGGCAAATCGGAGGCAGCTGCCCGACACCTGCGGGCCATGATGACCTCCTGCGGCCTGGATCCGGCAGGTCCCGATGACAACCCGGCAAAGCTAACACCTGCGGAATGGAAGAAACGCTTTGATTTCCCCCATCCGGGTGGCGATCTTTCCTGGATAACCAACCTGTTAGCGGTGAAGACGAAAGATGAACCCGGCGCTTCCGCAGCTTCCGGAAAAGATCCGGCCGCTCTTCTCCGGAAGGCCCTGGAATCAGGCATCGCCAAAAATAATACCCTTATTCTACTGGCCGAGGAAGTCGATAAACGCAAGACATTTTACAAATATCTTAAAAAAAATCAGGTAATCGTTGATCTCAGCGTGGATAAGGGGGCCGGAAGCAAGGCGCAAAAGGTGCAAAGGGGTGTGCTTGTGGAACTGATTACAACCACGATCAGGGAAATGGGCACGACCATGGCCCCGGGGGTCATGGATCAGTTGCTTGACCGAATCGGTTTTTATCCGGTGGCGGTGGTCATGGAAACGGAAAAGCTCTGCCTGTCCCTGGGTGAGCGCAACCGGATTGAGCTGGATGATCTCAACGCCCTGGTCGGTAGGACCCGGCAGGAGGCGCTTTTTGAGCTGACCGGCGCCATCGGCGATCAGCAACCTGCGAGGGCGCTTACCATTGCCGGCCACCTGCTGGACGATCAGATGCATCCGCTGGCCATCATCGCTACCCTGCGTAATTACGCTCGCAAGCTGCTGCTTTTCAAAGTTCTGCAGCAACAACCACAATATGGCTATACACCAGGCATGCCCGCCAATAATTTCCAACGTCAATGTTTGCCCACCCTTAAAAAAGAGTCCCGTTGGAAACAGGAACTGAGCGGGCATCCCTATGCCTTGTATATGCAGTTTACAACCGCGTCCAGGTTCTCCGCCTCCAGGCTTCAGAACTGGCTGCCGCTAATCCTGCGGGCTGAACGGCGACTCAAGGGATCACCGCTTGATCCACTGACTATCCTCCATCATCTTCTGCTCGCCATGCTTATCTCCCATGACCATGATGCATAAATACTGGAAGGTCTGTCGGCTTCTCCACTAAAATGATAGACCAACTACCCGACGTAACGGCCTTGCAAAATCAGGAGAGAGCATTACAATAGTAGATATCAGGAAATGGGAGCATCTTTCCCGCTTCCGGCAAAATAATAGTTATTCTTTTTTCGTAACTATTCAGGTAGGTGCAGGGAACTTCCCCGGCCACAGCCTGTAACTGTTCAGGAGTGCTCCATATCTGTGCAGGCAGGCCTGTGAACTATAGTGATTCCTCTATGAATCAGACCTGACCGTGCAGAGATGGGGTGCTCCTGAACAGTTACCTTTTTTCAACAACTCCGGCAGTAATGGCAAAAAATAAGACAACCCGCCAGGAAGATATCCTGACACGTGAACGGGAAGACCTGCAGGAACCGCATCTCTACAAGGTGCTCCTGCACAATGATGACTACACAACCATGGATTTTGTCATCATGATTTTAGAGATGATCTTTCATAAAAACACCGAAGATGCAACCCGAATAATGCTTAATGTGCACCACCAGGGGATGGGAATTGCCGGTGTGTATACCCGCGAAATCGGAGAAACAAAGGTCGCGGCCGTGCATCGTCTTGCCCGCAAGAATCAGTTTCCCCTGAAATGCTCCCTGGAAAAGGTGAGCTGAACCACTACGACATTTACACGATTATGCTGAGCAGAGAACTTGAGCTGGCCCTTATCAAGGCGATAAAGGAAGCGAAAACACATAGACACGAGTACGTCACCGTTGAGCACATGCTGTACGGCCTGCTCCACGATGACCTTGCCCGTCACATTATTGATAAATGCGGCGGAAATAACGACAACCTGAAAGTCAGGCTGGAACGTTTTTTTTCCGGTAGCCTACCTGTTCTCAAAGACACGCAGTCGGAACCGGCCCAGACCATTGCCTTTAACCGTGTCCTGCAGCGTGCGGTCAATCATGTACAGAGCTGCGGTAAAAAACAGGTGGATACCGGCGATGTGCTGGTCTCTCTCTTTACGGAAACCGAATCCCATGCCGTCTACTTTCTCGGCTCGGAAGGGGTGGGCCGTCTTGAGGTGATGGAGTATATTTCCCACCATATTCCTGAAAGCCTGCAGCGGGAACCCCTGCGGCACGTACAGCCCCGCCCCAAACAAACCAAAAAGAAACCCGGCAACAACCCGCTGGAGGAGTTTACCGTCGATTTTTCCGCCCGGGCCGCCGAGGGAAACATCGATCCGCTTATCGGCCGTGACGGAGAGATTGAACGTATCATGCAGGTACTCTGCCGCCGCAAAAAAAACAACCCGCTCCTGGTTGGTGAACCTGGGGTCGGTAAGACGGCCATGGCCGAAGGTCTTGCCCTGCGGATCCATGAAGATGGAGTCGCCCGCAAGGAAGAGGAGGTGGATACCGACAAACTCGTACCCGATCTTCTTTCCGGCACCAAAATCTACATGCTCGACATGGGCACCCTGGTCGCCGGCACCAAGTACCGGGGTGACTTTGAAAAGCGTCTTAAGGATGTAATCGGCGCCATAGAAAAACACGACAATGCCATTCTCTTCATTGACGAAATGCACACTATTGTCGGAGCCGGAGCAACCAGCGGCGGCTCCATGGATGCCTCCAACCTGTTGAAGCCCTCATTGCAGGCCGGAACCATCCGCTGTATTGGCTCGACGACCTATGAGGAGTATAAAAATCATCTCGAAAAGGATCGGGCACTGTCCCGGCGTTTCCAGAAGATTGATATAGAGGAACCGTCTATCGATGATACCTATGCCATTCTCTGCGGCCTGCAATCCAGGTATGAAGATCACCATCAGGTCCGATATTCCACAAATGCGATTCACGCCACGGCCGAGCTGTCCGCCCGCTATCTCAACGACCGTTTTCTGCCGGACAAGGCCATAGACGTCCTTGACGAAGTCGGTGCTTCATTTCGGCTTGCGGGCAAGGAGGGCCGCACGGTCAGTGTGCGCGACATCGAGCATATCGTCTCGAAAATGGCCCGGGTGCCGGTAACAACCAAAAACGGCAATGATCTGGCGGAGCTGCATGGGCTGGACAAGGCCCTGAAATCGTATATCTTTGGACAGGACGAGGCCATAAACAGTCTGGTCAGAGCCGTCAAACGTTCGCGGGCCGGCCTGGGCCACCCGACATCGCCCACCGGTTCTTTTCTTTTTGCCGGGCCTACCGGTGTCGGCAAAACCGAAGTTGCCAGACAGCTGGCTGCTGCTATGAAGATCAACTTTGAACGTTTTGACATGAGCGAATACATGGAAAAGCATGCCGTCGCCCGGCTGATCGGCGCCCCTCCAGGCTACATCGGTTTTGAACAGGGCGGCCTGCTGACCGATGCCATCCGCAAACATCCATACACGGTGCTACTACTGGATGAAATAGAGAAGGCGCATCCCGATGTCTTCTCCATTCTCCTGCAGGTCATGGATCACTCAACCTTGACCGACAACAGCGGTCGCAGGGCGGATTTCAGAAACGTTATTCTGATCATGACCACCAATGCCGGGGCCAGGGAGATGAGCGAACGGACCATTGGTTTTCTCGGCGACAGTTCCGGCAAGGAACAAAAGGCATTAAAAAACCTCTTCTCACCCGAGTTCAGGAACCGGCTTGATGCAACCATTACCTTTGGTACTCTTGAGCCCGAGGTTGTAGAAAAGGTTGTGGTGAAAATGATAGCGGAGCTGCAGGAACAACTTGCGGAGAAAAAGGTAACAATCACCCTGACCCCTGCCGCCCGGAAACACCTTGCTCGCCATGGCTACGAACCTGCCTACGGCGCCCGGCCCCTCCGACGACTGATCATGCGGGAGATCGGCGATGTCCTCACCGAGGAGATTCTTTTCGGCCGCCTGAAAAAGGGCGGTGAAGTCCGAATCGGACGCAAAAATAAAACCATGACCTTCCGCTTTCCCCATGCCTGAACAAGCGTGACGAATAGACATATTCCGCCCTCGTTGGCCCGGCTTGGGAAAAAAGTCCTGCCGGATCCATGACCTGTTTTTCCTCTGACTCTCTCCGAAAAGTACAATTTTTTTTACTTTTCAGCGAGAACCAGTTGACAACAGACCACAAATACGATACAAATTTTTTATATTTACTATTATTATTACTGATGTTTCCTGATTATGTTTTTCTTGTGATTTTCGATATACCTTGTATGTTATTGAAAAATCAGACGTTTTCTATGTAGAAAGATTCGTGCGTCAAGGAATACCAAAATAGGATTTTGCTGTTTTCATGGCAAACACCATAAAAAATATATTCTTTTGGCCCAGTGATAGCGCATTGCGACGACCATGGGATATACAAAAATCAGGAAACTTCAGTTATTATTATTGAAACTTGTCCTGTTTACCTGCTTTGGGATCGCCTATCCATTTGCAGAATTTTTTCAACTAGTTGGAGATATGGGATTTTCCCGAAAACAACAGACATAAGGAGGAGGAAGAATGGTTAAGAAATTTTCCATGCTGGCTCTGGCCGGACTCATTGCTTTACCCGCCATGGCTTCTGCCAGCGCCGGTAAAACCCCGCAGGATCTGACATCAAGGATCGATCAGCTGTCCCGTGAACTTGATGCCCTGAAGGCACAGCTAGCCAAGCAGAATGAGACCATCACCGAATATGGTGACACGGTCGATGACATGAGCGATATGCTGGATGAAAAATCCGAATCTTGGGATCTGGCGGCACGTTTTAAATTTTACGGTGATTTCCGTGCCCGAATGGATTCGTATCACGCGGACACCCTCTTTTCCGCAGGAACCCCCCTCCGCATGACAGGGATTAACCCTGCGACCGGTATGCCCACATTTGCCGGGGTCTCCCAGGGTGATCAGAATAACGACACCTTATTTACCAACCGTTTTCGTCTGAATATGCGGGTCAAGGCGACTGAAAATGTTGAGTTTAAGGGACGACTGGCCATGTACAAGGCTTGGGGTATGCAGACCACGCCCAAGGGACTCGGCAATGGCTATCCCATTTTTGACGGCAGTGTAACGAGGCAGCCTTCCGACAGTGCGCTGTACGTTGATCGTGCCTTCGTCAACTGGAATAATATCGGTGGCATGCCGATCTGGTTCTCCATCGGCCGCCGGCCGACCACGGATGGACCGCCTGCGCAACTGCGCATGGGTAGTGATTCCAGAATGGCTACTCCTATTGAATATATGGACTACCCATTTGACGGCATTTCCCTCGGCTATGCCTATGCCTGGGGCAATGATATGCTTGGAACAGGCCGCATCCGTTTCTGCTATGGGCGCGGTTTTGAAGACGGCCTCCAGTTTGATAATGAAGCCAACAAGCTCAATGATACCGATTTTGCCGGATTTTCCTGGGATGTTTTCAAATCAGGTCATCGGTTTATGAATATCCAAATTTTCGAGGTCTTCAACCTCTTCAACTACCCGAATTTCCAATCAGACCTAGTCAACTTTGGAGCGACCAGGCCGCAGGACCAAGGCGGTTACGGACCTCAGAAAAACCTGGGCAATGTCTACCATACCAGTGCCGTTTATATGGACAAGTTTGCCGACCTGAACTATTTTCTCGCCGGCGGCTGGAGCCATACCGATCCCAACGGCAATGGATTTTTCAATGACTTTGCTGCCATGCAGCAGGGCTCGGCCGGTCCTAATACAGG
Source organism: Desulfobulbaceae bacterium (assembly GCA_015493715.1). Taxonomy (GTDB): domain Bacteria; phylum Desulfobacterota; class Desulfobulbia; order Desulfobulbales; family Desulfobulbaceae; genus DRLX01. The sequence goes on along the minus strand of WGCP01000432.1, from coordinate 7,967 downwards.
TTCGGAAGACGGCTACTCCGTCTATGCCGGTATTCGGTATGATATCGACTCCATCGGCCTGAAGCTCGGCGCTGAATACAACTACGGTTCCCAGTACTGGATTGCCTTTACGCCCGGTCATGACGACGTCTATCAATCCAAGCTGGCTACCCGTGGTAACGCCTACGAATTGTATTTGATCTATGACCTGCCCACAGGAGAAACCATCTCCAAGTATGCCAAAACCTTTATTCGTCTTGGCTGGCAGTACTACGATTATAACTATTCCGGTGGCTTTGACTGGACCATGAAACCCTATGATCTGGATGATGAACAACAATCATTGCAGGCCCTGGGCATTAATCCCGTTGAAAGCGCCAACCAGTTTTACCTGACCTTTGAGGCTTACTTTTAAGTAAATTTTTTCACACTATCAACCTACAGGGGAAAGCCTTCACCGGGCTTTCCCCTTTTTTTAAACCATGATCACACAAAGGCGAAAACACGGCCTCCTTTTTTACCAAAGTGACATCCTCGCCATTCCCCATGCCATGTTCAGCCGGCACGGAGGACGCAGCACTGCCCCCTTTTCCTCACTTAACTGCAGCTATACTGTTGGTGATGATCCGTCAGCGGTCGAGGGAAATCGGGAACTGATACGAGAAACCATTGGAGCGGGAACAGTAAAAGAAATAACCCAGGTTCATGGTGATTCCATCCTTGTGGTGAACAACGTGGAACAAGTCACCAAAATGGAAAAAATGGACGCCATGATAACCGATGTTGCAGGGATCGGCCTGCTCATCCAGCAGGCCGACTGCCAAGCCGTCCTTCTGCACGATCCGGTCAAAGGCGTCATTGGAGCCATTCACAGTGGCTGGCGCGGATCGGTGTCTAATATCATCGCTAAAACCATTCAGTGCATGGAGAAGGAGTTTACTGTCCAGCCCTCGAATATTCTGGCCGTTATCAGCCCATCTCTGGGTCCCTGCTGCGGAGAATTTATCAATTACCACGCCGAACTTCCACCGGATTTTTTCACATTTCAAACCACCAGGAACCATTTTGATTTCCAGGCGATAAGCCGCATGCAGCTCATCCATGCCGGTGTCAAAGAAAAAAAAATCGACACGGCAAAAAAATGCACGGCATGTAATGAAGATTTTTTTTCCTATCGAAGAGCAATGCACCGGGCAAACGGACAAACGGGGAGAAACGGATCAGTTATTGCCCTGCCTATAAAATAGCATTTCCCCGCTTTTTGCCGGTACCCTTAACCCGCATATTTCACAAAGGTCGTCGCGAAAGGTCTGAAAATGCCATGAATGCAAGGAACAGCGCAAAAAGGTCCGCAGGCATATTGAAATATTCCGAGGAATCCTTTTTGCGCTGTGACGCAGCAGGCATGATGTTTTCGGGCCTTGCAGCAGATCGCTTGTGAAATATGCGGGTTAGGACGCCTGGAGAGACGGCGATTCAAAATCACAGATGAGTGGAGCATGGTCGGAATAGAGGACATGGGGAATCTGAAAATCCGTGACTTTGATCTCCGGGCTATGGAGGATGAAATCAAGTTGGCGTTTCGGGGAACGGCTGGGATGTGATGGTTGTCCCTCCCGATTGGCATTAATAAGGCCTGTGGCACCGAGAAATAAATCCAGCTCTCGGTCACCCCAGAGCACATTGAAATCACCGGCGACAATGACTGGCCTTTCAACGCCATGGATAAGCCTGTACAGACGTTCAAGCTGATATTGACGATTGCGATAAGTAAGTGAAAGATGCACGAGAAAAACGGTGAGCGCTGCCAGTCTGACCTCAATCACCAGCCTTTTGACGCCCTGTTCAAAATAATGGAATCGATGTTCAACAATGGGGAATCTGGAAAGAACGGCATTCCCCTGTCTGTTGAGCAACGGCACCTTGCCGGCTACCGAACCGGCTCCGTATTTGGACTCTACAACATGATAATGGCCGAGCCGATGGGCTATCTGTTCCGCCTGGCAGAGACGACGGGTTCGAAATGAGCCGTTATCAACCTCGACAAGCCCGATAATATCCGGCCTGACCTGTTCCAAAAAGCCGATAATCTCATCAAGAATCCCGGTTGAACGTTTCAGATAGCCGGCATAGGGTACCGGCAGATGGAACCTTGGTCCGATGCCTGTACAATAACGAATATTATAGAGAAGGAAACGCACAAGAAACTCTTTAACCTGCCGACAAAAGGAACAAAATCAACTACTGGTTGGCTGACCGGCTCGCAGCCCGAATATCCCGCCCTTTTTTTCGGTAAAGGAAGGGTTTCCTGCCCTGCCGCCTCGACCACCTCCACCATTCCGACTACCGCACCGTACCTCATCGGGCTGAACCGGGACTGCAAACAAGTCGGTCTTTACGGCGGAGCCACCAGCGGCCTCGGCAATGATTGCGCAAAACCTGGCGCAGTCTTTAAAATAGCTCTTTTTCTTCAACCATTTCGGCCAGTCCCTTTGCTCTTGATACCTGTAAATGTTAGGCATATTGACAAAAAGAGTGGTCATGGCCTCCTTACCTGATCGTTTAATATTCAAGCGGCCGCATATACTTGCATCAAGGGCCTGACGAATATCGTTAAACAGCAGGCGATACTTCCCTCCCTTTACTTCACGTTGCAGTAAATGAAGTTCGCGCTGCAGCCATGGGTACAAAAGTAATGCCATGAGCATGTAATCCGGCAGATGCATTGATCCGCCTTTGCCGTTCTTCTGCAGCCTGTCAACAACCGTTAGAATTGCGTCAAGTTCATCCAGGCCGTTTTCATCGCTTACAGGCTGGTCATAAAAAGGAAAAAGCGTGAAAAACACACGACTTCTGATACAGAGTTCAGCCCAAGGCCTGCTAAATCCGGAAACCAGATCTTTGATGATTTCATCTCGGATACGTGAGGAAGGACAGAGATTAAGTTTGTCGCGATGGGTGACAATGGCTCGAAAACTCTCCTGATCTATCACGAATCCGGTACGGGCGGCATGACGAAGTGCACGCAGAACACGCACTGGATCCCGGGTGATGCGAACCTCCGGATCACCGACGATCCGGACAATGCCATCGTTTAAGTCGGTAACTCCGCCGACATAATCAATAATGGTATTGGTGTCGATTTCGTAGAACAGGGAGTTAATCGTCAGATCACGACGAAAGGCATCTTCTTCCAGGGTGCCGAAAGTATTATTGGCGGGCAGAACTTTGGTGTCGTCCCGGCCATATTCACTCTGGGAGCGGAGCGTGGAGACCTCAATGATCTTGTTGCCCCGAAAGAAGACTTGGACCAGACGAAAACGCCGGCCAATGGTGCGGCTGTTCCGAAACAGCCGCCTGAGTTGACCGGGCCGTGCATTGGTGGAAATATCAAAATCTTTCGGTTGTTTACCGAGATAGAGATCCCGGACACCACCGCCTACCAGATAGCCGGAAAAACCGGCATCCCGGAGGCGATAAAGGACTTTCAGTGCTTCACGATCCAGGTCGCCGGGCCGGATAGGATGATCGCTTTCCGGAATAATACTAGCCCGAATTCCGGAACCGGATTGTTGCTCCTCCCTACATCTGGTGGTAGATTCAATACCCATGTGGTTTATAGCCCCGGATTCGACCTGCATCCATTACTTTTTTTCCTTATACACGGATTCCGCCTGACTGACAAAACGGTCGAAAATTTCTCTGACCGACAGTATCTCATCCATCTTCCAGGTGTTGGCCCCGGAAAAAACCAGGCCATTGACCACATCACCGGTACAGGAAGCGGTCAGACGATCATTAATGCAATACTTATACGAACATTTTTTCAAACATTTAAATTTACATTTTGGTGCCGAGACATCTTCGCCCCGCTCCATCTGCTCAATAAAGGGCGTTTTGATGGCTCGTCCCGGCATGCCTACAGGCGACTGCACAAGAACAATATCCTCTTTTTTTGCTTTGAGGAAGGTCTCTTTAAACTTCTGCGAGACGGAACACTCCTTGCTTAAGACAAAACGGGAGGCGATCTGAATTCCGTCCGCACCAAATTTATCCATTATTTCCGCCATCTCAAAACCATTAGTAATGCCGCCTGCAGCAATAAGCGGTACCTTGGAAACAACTTTACGAATTGCCGGAAAAATGTCACGCAGCAGTTTATCCGTACCGAGATGACCACCGGCCTCAGCCGCCTCGACAATGATGGCGGCGGCTCCCAATTTTTCTGCAAGACGAGCAAAGGCCGGTGACGAAACGATTGAGACGATCGGAATATTATGTTTTTTACCGATTTTAAAAATATCGCGGGAAAAGCCTGCACCGGTAATGATCATGTCCGCACCGGCTTCAATGGAGCACATGACCAGTTCGTAAAAATCCTTCATGGCATACATGATATTAACGGCAATAATACCATCCGTCGCCTTTTTCGCCCGGCGGATATCCTCACGCAGTTCGGGAACGGGTATCCCCGAGCCGCCGATAGTGCCGATGCCGCCGCATTCGGCAACAGGAACGGCAAGGGTCGAGGTCGAGACTCGCACCGACATTCCTCCCTGGATAAGAGGTATACGGGCAACAAATGATCCGATTTTAAGTTCTGGAAGTTTCATGCATTTCACTTTAAGCAACGGGAAAACAAACTGGCTGATAATGCCGTGCCCGAAGTACTTTGTCAAGGCCGGACCACGACATTTCAACGCGAAAAAACATAAAGAAAATTATTATACCATATAATTTCTACATCGGCTTGACTTTTCACCTCTTTTTCGAGTAAATTTATTAATTTTTGACCTCCGGATACAATCAAGGGGGCATCAGGGCCATACAACGCTGTTTGCAGGCCAAAAACCGTTGATCGCAAGGAGAAATTATTGTGAAAATAAAAGCCGTTAACGGCTTTAAAGATATCCTGCCGGATGATGCGCTTCGCCGACAGCACATTGAACAAACCGCCCGCGATATCTTTGCCAGGTTCGGTATGCAGGAAATCCGCACCCCTATTCTGGAAAAAACCGAACTCTTCGCCCGTTCCATCGGCGAGGCGACCGATATTGTCGAAAAAGAGATGTATACCTTTGTCGACAAGGGTATAACCATGCGGCCCGAAGCCACCGCCTCAATCCTGCGTGCCTTTATTGAACATGGACTGCACGTCAGGCAACCGGTGCATCGCCTGTACACCATCGGGCCGATGTTCCGACATGAACGCCCCCAAAAGGGTCGTCTCCGTCAGTTTCATCAAATGGACGTGGAAGTGATCGGTGCAAACGAGCCGCAGGTAGATGCCGAACTGATGGCCATGGGTCAAATGCTGCTGGACACGCTCGGGGTTACTGTCAGCCTGGAAATTAATTCCCTGGGATGCCCGGCCTGTCGGCCCGGATTTCGAGACAAACTGATGGCCTATCTCAATCAACATAAGGAATCGCTTTGCCCGGACTGCCGACGCCGCATGAACGTCAATCCTCTGCGGACGCTGGACTGCAAAAATAGAAATTGCAAAGACCTGGTCCAGGATGCGCCATCAATCCTCGACTCGCTCTGCAACGATTGCAGGGACCATTTTGTCTCCGTAAAACAAACGCTGGATCTTCTGGGAGTCGCCTACAGGGTAAATCGATTTATGGTCCGAGGACTGGATTACTACACCCGGACCACCTTTGAGTTCATCACCGATGCGCTCGGCGCCCAGGCGGCAGTGGGTGCAGGAGGCCGGTACGACGGACTCCTCCGGCAATTAAACGGACCCGACCTCCCCGGTATCGGCTTTGCTCTGGGCATGGAACGGCTGGTCCTGCTCATGGAACAACAGGAAGACGCAACCCCGCCCAAACCGACGACAGACCTCTTTGTTGCCGTCCTGGGCGAAAAAGCCGCTGAACACGCCTCCATTCTCGTTCATAGGTTACGAAAACTCGGCCTGACGGCAGCCATGGACTACAGCGGTCGCAGCCTCAAAGCGCAGATGAAACAGGCAGGCCGATTGAACAGCCGGTTCACCTTGATCATCGGCGAAGATGAACTGGCCTGCAATGAAGGGGTATTACGGGATATGAACACCCAGGAACAAAGCAAATTTTCCCTGTCATTGCCCATGGATGAACAGGCACAACATATGACGGCCCTCCTGTCCGCCTGACGGGCCGAATTCTTTCCGGGACAATGATGCCCCGACAGACTATTATTTGGAGCAGAGAGACAATGGATGCACTTGGAACACTTCAGCGTACACATACCTGTAATGAGCTTGGCAACGATCACCTGGGAGAAGAAGTTATTCTCATGGGATGGGTGCTCCGGCGCCGGGATCATGGCGGTGTTATTTTCATAGACCTGCGTGACCGCTGGGGTATTACCCAGGTTGTCTTTAATCCGGAGCTGAATGGGGAAGTCCACCAGAAAGCGCACCGGCTGCGTAGCGAATGGGTATTGGCCGTTCGCGGTCGGGTTGAACGACGGCCCGGTGATATGGCCAATCCAAAGTTGAAAACGGGCTCCATTGAGGTCCTCGTCGATGAACTGCATATATTAAATACCAGCAAGACCCCACCCTTTCCTCTGGATGAAGATGTTGAGATTTCCGACAATCTCCGGCTCCAGTACCGATACCTCGACCTGCGGCGGCCGGAAATGGCGGCCAAACTTATTATGCGTCATAAGGCGGTACAGACTGTACGTTCTTTTTTATCCGACAATAATTTTCTTGAGATAGAGACACCGGTACTTACCCGCTCAACCCCGGAAGGCGCACGGGATTACCTGGTGCCCAGCCGTGTCAATGCAGGCCATTTTTATGCCCTGCCGCAATCGCCCCAGCTCTTCAAACAGATGTTGATGATCTCGGGTATGGACCGCTATTTCCAGGTGGTGAAGTGCTTTCGCGATGAAGACCTCCGGGCGGACAGGCAGCCGGAATTTACCCAGATCGACATGGAGCTCAGCTTTATCCATGAAGAAGAGATCATCTCCATTACCGAAGCAATGATCAAGGCTGTGTTTGCCGCCACTCGCGGCATTGAACTCTCCCCACCCTTTGCGCGTATGCCCTATGACGAATCCATGCGCAGATTCGGCACGGACCGGCCCGACGCCCGGTTCGGTCTGGAGCTGATCGACCTGACTGAAGACCTGCGCGGCTGCGGTTTCAAGGTCTTTAACTCGATTATTGAAAAGGGCGGAGTGGTCAAGGCGATCAATGCCAAGGGATGTGCAACATTTTCACGCAAGGATCTCGATAATCTCACCGAATATGCGGGACGATTCGGTGCCTGCGGCATGGCCTGGATAAAAATCAAGGAAGATGAATGGCAGTCACCGATAACCAAGTTTTTCAATAAGGATGAGCTGGCCGCCATGGGGAAGTCCCTTAATGCCCAGCCAGGCGACCTGATCCTTTTCGGGGCCGACAGGCTGGGTATTGTCCAGCAGGTCCTTGCCGAGTTACGGCTTGAGCTGGCAAGGCGGCTTAAACTGATCGACAAAGACACATTTAATTTTCTCTGGATTACCGACTTTCCACTGCTTGAATATGACCATGAGCAGAAACGACATACCGCCGTCCACCATCCATTTACCGCACCGCAGGATGATCAGCTCGAATTACTTGAGACCGATCCCGGCAAGGTGAAGAGCAGGGCCTATGATCTGGTATTAAACGGCAATGAAATTGGTGGAGGATCCATCCGTATCCACCAAAGAGATGTTCAGGAAAAAGTTTTGCAGGCCCTGGGAATTGACAGTCAGGAGGCCGAAGAAAAATTCGGTTTTCTTCTCCGGGCACTGGAACTCGGCGCTCCCCCCCATGGCGGTATCGCCTTTGGTGTCGACCGGCTGATGATGCTGCTCACCGGCTCCGAGTCCATCCGCGACGTCATCGCCTTTCCCAAAACGCAAAAGGCAACCTGCCCGTTGACCGATGCTCCGGCACCGATATCTCGCAAACAACTGACGGAACTCTCTCTGCGACCGGACTGGAAGGAGAAATA
>WGCP01000431.1 GCA_015493715.1 Desulfobulbaceae bacterium | reverse complement strand
CGACATTTTGCCGACAAAGCCAAGTTCCACCGTCGACAGAGTAAATCTACTTTCATTGACGCCTTCAAAATCCTGACCAGCCGATCCTTCAACTTCGATCAATCCGCTGAAATCAACATATCTGTTGATCATGTGGCCAAAATCTTCATTTTGCATCCGTTCTTCTTCTTTATGGCGCAGGATTTTAGCCACCTGTTGTTCAATAACCTCATCTTTTACCGGTGGTGTATTTTGAACCGGTAGTTGTTTTTCAAGCTGGCTGACACGCTCGGCCAACTGTTGATTCTGTTGCATGAGCTTGTTTACCAGAATCTTGAGTGACTTGATATCATCAGGGGTTTGCCCTGCAAAGACCGGAGTGGCCACGCCAAAGGCTAAGAGCCCGGCCAGGAGCAGGGATTTTTGGGTTTCCTTTTTCATCTTTTCTCTCCTTTTTTATTCCTTCCTTTGTATCGGTTGTTTCTTCCTTTTCTTGATTACCACCATTACTTAGCTTTAGTGGTAACAGGCTGCTTTTGATGGGAGCAGGGCAGAGACATGCCGTGCAAGCGGTGGGATTGTAACAGGGAGTTATCTTTAGCTTAGACTAAATAATTTGTCAATTGGAAAAATATTCTGATTTTCAAGCAAGCACCGGGAACGAGCAAGGACTCGGATGGAGTGAAATATTTGGCTCTGACACAAGATTTCTTTCACATTTGGCTATGAAATCTATATAATCAAGCAAGTAATACCTCCGGGATAATTATTTTTTTCGTGAATTAAGCAATTTTCCAGAAATAAGGTGATGTTGTGCCCATTAAGCTTTTTACCCGTATACGTCGTCATGCGGCAATATCGACGGGGAATTTTGAATCGTTATTTCGTAAAATCAGGATTTCTCCCCTGCCGATTGCCATCTCAAAACTGCTGGAAGAGATTAATAAGCCGGAGCCTGATCTTGAACAAATCGGCCGGTTGATCGGCGCGCTGCCGGAAATTTCAACCCAGGTGTTAAAAACGGTCAACTCCTCTCTTTTTCAACTGCGTTCGCCGGTCTTATCCATCCAGCATGCGGTCAGTCTGCTCGGGCTTGATCATATTCGCTCCATTACCCTGTCCTTTGCCGCCGTCAAGGCCGTGCCAAGGCCGAAGGACGCATTGTTCGATCACCAGGCCTTTTGGAGTGATTCACTTTTGCGGGCATTGACGGCGAGAAATTTCGCCCGCTCCTATTGTCCTGAGCATTGTGACGACGCCTTTACAGCCATGCTGATCGCCGACGTTGCCCTGCCGATGCTGCTCAATAACTGGTCCGAGTATTATCATCCGGTGGTCAGGGAATGGATCTCGTCCGGCGAGCGCCTTTCGACAATTGAAGGTAAACATTTCGGCTGGCATCATGCCCAGGCCGGGGCATGGATTCTACAACGCTGGAACTTCCCCGAACAGTTAATTTGTTTTGTCGGTGTCCATAACAGCAACCCGAAACTGGTGACGGAACTTGAACTGGAACACACCATTGCCCTGCCGTTAATGATTGCCTCGATGCTGCCGAGCAGCCTGCTGCGGTCGGACACAAGGGCCCAGGTTTTTGTCGATGCGGCTATGAACTATTTTTCACTTGCCTCTGATGGACTGGCGGCACTGATGCGGAATGTTGAGGAGGGTTTTTTTGAAATTCACGAGCTGATGGGATTGTGTCAAGTGGGTGAGCAGCCCGTATTGAAAGCCGTTAATGCGGTTATAACCGAAAAGGACATGTGAAAAATAATCAAAAGGAAACTCCCTGTGTAAATGCGGCGGTAAGCGGCCCCCAGGGGACACGGCTTTTTCACCTGATCCGTTTTTTTTCCAGGTTACAGCTCCGTTATCTGTTGCCGCGTCTGCGTCATCCGCAGAGAATCGTCAGGTTGTTTGTCTTTGTTGAAGGGACCCTGGCGCTTGCCGTATTGTCTGCCGCCGCTTATTATACTTGTTTTCCCCTGCTTTTTCCGCCCCTGGGGCCGTCCGCCTTTATTCTTTTTCGGATGCCGATGTCGGCTGCCGCTGCTCCACGGACTATTCTGCTCTCACATCTTTGGGGACTGGCGGCCGGGTTTGTCGCCCTATTTTTGGGGATGTTTTTTTTCCCTCATCAGGCAAACGTTGATCCCGGTGTTGTCAGTGCTTCAAGTATAGCCGTTTTGTCGCTGGCCATGGGATTGTCCAGCCTGGCAATGATCTGGCTTGAGTGTAATCATCCCCCGGCAACGGCAACGGCGCTCATTGTCGCCATGGGCTATATCACCTCCCTGATCCAGGTCATCGGTTTTATCGTTGCCGTTGTCTTGTTGATTACACTGGCATTTCTCTTTAATCGCATTCTGGGTGGCCTGCCCTATTCATACTGGCGGCATGATCCGGATGTTTCTTCCCATTATGGAACTCTGGCTGGAATAACCAACCATCGGCAGGGATACTGGCAGCAATTGAGTCGGAAGATGTTTCATTCCTGACGGACAGGAGCAATGGTCTTTTTCAGGAATCGGTATGGTGCGGACAGTCGGCATCGTTGCAGCCCGGCCTGCAGGTGAAACCGGAGCTGCTTTTCCAGGTAAAGCCGCCTTTGGGGCATGTTGCCACAAAGCGGTCATACTGTATCAACCGTTCAATGATGTCTTTTGGTACGGCATGCTCCATCCTGCAGGCGGCCGTATCTGCTTTGTGTTCCTCAATACCGAGAACATGGACAAGAAAATGCTGGAGCGCCTGATGGCGATGGACGATTTCTTCGGCTTTCGTATATCCCCTGTCGGTGAGGGTAATGAGATCATAAGGCGCATAGTTGATCAGTTTCATCGCCCCAAGATTACGCAGGGCACCGGTTACCGATGACGGACGAACGTGGAGACGGGTGGCGATGTCCTTGGCCCTGGCAGCCCCTTTTTTTCGAGAAATATGGTAGATTGCTTCGAGGTAGTCTTCTTGACTTTCCGTGAGGTTGTCTGTCTTTGCCATGTATGCGTTCTCTGAAATAGGGAGCGAGGATTCGGCTGGAAAAAATTCTGATGAACGTCGGGGATACGGCTCAGCCGCATCCTTGATGTATATCCTGACTTTTTATAAGTCCATGAACTACCGGCCACCTGGAAAAAATGCTATTTTACCCAATTTCTGGGTCACAGTGAAAAATAAAATGCTCACATGTGACTAATATGCTGCTCTTTTATTTTTCTCTGTTCCTTGCCCTTGAACGAAAATCCTCAATCCTGAATAGACACTAACTATGCGGGCTAAATGAAAAAAGTCAACCGTTCTTTCGATCCATGTTCAACCCTATGCTCCTTATTCCTGCATTGGCGGTAAATCCAGAATCTCCATAAAGGATTGTACGTGATACTTGGCAGCCAGATCGGGATTTTTAAAGGCGATGAGATCCACCCCGACTGCCGCGCAGTGTTCTCTGTCCACATCCGAATCGCCGATATATATGCTTTCCGCCGCCGGCAGCTTGAAATGATTCAGGATCATATTCAATCCGTCCGGAGCGGGCTTGGGACGCGGCGCATTTACCGAGGTGACCACCATTTCAAACCAGGGGCGGAGGTGGAAAATATCGAGAATCATCTCCATGGTATTGGTGCGATTGGTGGAGATAGCGGTATGATAATCGGGAGTGATCAGGCGCAGGAAGTCGATCAGATCGGGCTCAATGATCATATAATCAAGGAACGGCCGGTAGTCGATGGTACTTCGGCATTGTTCGATTTTCTCGGGTCTGATTTCAGGGTGGTTGCGGAAGATATGGGCCACTGATGCCTGAACATTATGACTGTGAACATAGTTGAGTTTGTTTTCATCCATGGGCGGACAGCCAAAGGAGGCAAGCAGATGGTTGTAATAGGCGCGGTTGGCCTCTCTTGAGCTGAACATCACGCCGTCACAGTCAAAAATAACCAGTTTTTTCATAGCGGGTTTTCCATTAAATAGAGAAAAAGTGAATAAGGAGTCGTCCGGAAATAACTTGAACATTTCGTATCTCATCTTCAGACCGTCTGTGACCGATTTTCAATCACAAAATCCTCAACGTAGCACAACTATGTCTGCGGCTTTGTTCAATCAAATCGGCCAAATTCGACCTAAATCTGAGCGCGATATTGTCCAACTTATTTCCGGACGACTCCTAACGGATCTATACCTCAATCCAATCCATAAATTTCACTGTTGAGTCTGTCGAAGAAAATCTCCATGAATTGATGTCGCTTGATGGCTATTTCGGCTCCTGCCGTAGTCAGCAGCCTCCCCTTGACCCGTTTCATTTTAACCTGAAATTCCCGATAGGCGGTATCCCGCTGCGAGTACGATTGCGTTTGCCGGGGGTCCTGTTCCGGATTATGGAGGCAGGCGCCGATCTGCCCGGCAAAGAGAAAGGCACGGCCGATACCGATGGCACCGATGGAATCGAGTTTGTCGGCATCAAAGAGGATTTTTGCCTCCAGAATTTTTGGTTTGCAGGTACCCCTGTATCTGTGCGCGCGGATGCAGTGGCAAATTCTGTCTATTGTTTCCTGCCGGTAGCCGAGTTGTTCCAGGATGGGACCAGCGAGCTCTGCGCCATATTCGGCATGACAGATTGTTCCCCTGCACTCCCGTTCTCTTGCCCTGCCGATATCATGGAGCAGGCCGGCTGCGGCAAGCACCTCAAGGTCGGCATTCATCGCCTTCCCAAGGCGCATGGCCATCTGATAGACACGTTCACTGTGGTCCGGCCCGTGTGCACCTCCTTCTTTGCTGCAGTAGGCATGACTAATTTTTCTCAGTTCATCCAGGCGGCACATGGTAGGTAATTCAGAAAGACGTTAGGCGGAGAAAATGGGAAGAATATGGTAACAGCCGATGGAAGGCGAGGACCAAGTGTCTGGTTTCCGGTTGGCCTATGCATCAAAAAATTCCTGTAACAGCCACCGGATGCCGAGTAAAAGGAGTTGTTCATCATCATCGGCCAGTGCCTGCAGTTCAAAGGCATTCAGCGGGCGGCTCATGCTGATGCGTCCATCCGCCATCTCCTGGCGAAACATATCAAGATTATAGAGGGCCAGGATAAACTGATTGAGTTGTGTTTTGTCGGGACGAAATCCCTGCCGGATTTTTTTGTGCTGCAGCAGGGGGAGAAGTGCATCATTGGCCCGGTTGTATGGCTCAAGCTCCTGATCGGTGAAGTATTGGAGAGGGGTCTGGGAGACGGCCTCTTCAAAACCACGGCAGTGCGGTTCCTTGACCAGAACAAAGAGTTCTTCAAGGTCACCGCTTTCTTTGCGGCGCATACCGCGGCCGACCGGATAGCAGCGGCAGGCAGACGGCCTGTCCAGATAGACTGAACACCCCATTTTTTCAACAAAAATGCATGATTCCCTGCCGTCGTCAACCATGGTCAGGTAACAGGTGGGGAAAATTTGTCCCTCCTCCCAGGCAATGATAACGTATTTTTCGAGAAAACTACCGGAGTGCAGCTTGAGACGGTTTTTTAACCGAAGGACATCATACGGTGTCAGTGCCAGGTCGAGCTGGCGGCAGCATTCGGTGAAACAGGGTACACCGGGATGGCAGGAAAAGGAAAACGGTTCATCCGATCCGACCGGATGAAAGGATTCCGGTAGCTGTTCACTCATGGTCTCAACCTTTCTTCTTGATTGTCAACAGCGGACTGGCAATAAAGACTGAGGAGTAGGTACCGATGATGATACCAATCAACAGGGCAAAGGAAAAGGTATGGATTGCCGAGCCGCCGAAGAAGAACAGGGCGACCAGAACCAGGGCCGTTGTCAGGGAGGTCACAATGGAGCGACCGAGGACCTGATTGATACTGGTATTGATGATGGTAAACAGGTCTGCATCCGGATCCTTCTGCCTGTTTTCGCGAATGCGGTCAAAAATGACCACCGAGTCATTAAGGGAATACCCGGCCAGGGTCAGCAGGGCGGTCACCAGTAACAGGGTGATCTCCATATTCAACAGCCAGCAGATTCCAAGGACCGCCAGGACATCATGTAAGGTTGCCGCCGCCGCAGCTAGACCGAAACTTATATCAAAACGGATAGCCAGGTAGATAAGAACGCCGATTAACGAGATAGCAATGGCCTGAATGGCCTTGTTCCTGAGAGAGGCGGAAACCGAGGAGCCGATTTCAGACTGGCTTTCAAGTTTAAAGCCCCTGTCGGCTTCGTTCTTAGTCAGTACGGTTGTCACGGCATCAGAAAGATGACCAACCGTTTCTTCCGATTTTTTAATTTTAACGATCAGCCGGTTCTCACCTGTGACCTGTTGTAGATCAATGCTCGGAAATCCGTTGTGTTTAAAGTCGGCCCGGACCTGGTCAAGCTGAAAGGGTTTTTCCGCCTTGTACTGGAGGAGAGCGCCGCCGGAAAAATCAACGCCGAGGTTGGCATCGCCGCGCAGGATTTCAGCAAACGAAAACAGGCCCATGAGGACGAGAATTGCCGAAACGGTAAAGGCGATATTACGAACCTTCATAAAGTCAAAATTCGGCTTTTTCACAAAGCGTAAAAATTTAATCGTTTTCAGCATTCTGCTACGGTACATGATGTCGTAGACCAGACGACTGCAGAAGAGGACGGCAAACAGGTTAAAAATAATACCAAGCGACAGCGTGATGGCAAAACCCTTAATCGGGCCGGTTCCGAAAAGAAACAGGGCCATGGCGGTGATCAGGGTGGTGACCTGGGAGTCGACGATGGACCAGAATGCCTTGTTGTAGCCGGCATCAACACCCGATTTGACGGATTTCCCCAGTTCAAATTCCTCTCGCATTCGTTCAAATACAAGCACGTTGGCATCAACGGCCATACCAATGGAGAGGATGATACCGGCGATGCCGGGCAGGGTCAGGGTGGCACCTAACATGGCCAGACCGGCAAAGAGAAAAAAGATATTCAAAACCAGGGATAAGTCGGCAATGATTCCGGAAAGACGGTAATAGATGACCATGAAAACAAGGACCAGCAACGCGCCGAACAGACCGGAGGTGAGACCTTTGTTGATGGAATCCTGGCCGAGACTGGCCCCTACCGTCAGGTTCTGGATGATTTCAACCGGTGCGGGCAGGGCGCCCACCCGGAGAACAATGGCCAGATCTGTGGCCTCCGCATGGGTAAAACTGCCGGAAATCTGTGCCTTGCCGCCAAGGATTTTTTCACGGATCACCGGCGCTGAACGAACGACATCATCAAGAACAATGGCTAGTCGTTTATCGACATTTTTTGCCGTAATATCGCCGAAGATCTTTCCGCCCCGGCCTGTCAGATCAAGACTGACATAGGGTTCATTGAAACTGCCGCCGATACGAACCTGGGCGTTTTTCACCATTTCCCCTGTCATCAACACCTGACTTTTCAACAGGATGGGAACCCGGCGTTCTTTCTTGGTTTTGTTGTCAACGATTCGTTGAAAATAGACCTCGGTCTCCTTGGGCAGACGTGACTGCAGGGCAAGATTGAGTTTTTTCCGACTTTCGCCCGGTTTCCACTGACCGGCCTTTATCGCCTGATCAATCAGCTTTTGCAGGTCGATACCGGCATCGTCGGCAACCAGTTTAAATTCAAGCTGGGCCGTCTGGCCGATTAACCCCATAGCCCGCTTCGGGTCTTTGACGCCGGGGAGCTGGACCACGATTTCATTTTCACCCTGACGGAGAATTACCGGCTCGGCAACACCAAACTGATCAATGCGGTTCCTGATAATCTCAAGTGACTGATTGACGGCGTTCTTCTTTATGAAGTCGATCTCGTCTTTGGTCAGTTTCAGGGTAATCTTGGGAAAGGACCCTGCATGGGCGTCAACGGTGATATTGAGGTTGGGGAAGTCATCCTTGATGATCTGGTTGACGGTATCCACGGCCCCGGTATTCGGCAGGGTAAAGGTCACCTGGTGCGGATCCGGTGATTCCATGCGGACTGCATGGATATTTTTTTCAGCCAGCCCCTCTTTGAGATCGGCTGCAGCCAGATCAAGAGAGTTTTCTATGGCCTTGTCCAGATCGACCCTGAGAACCAGGTGCATGCCGCCCTGCAGATCAAGGCCGAGTTTCAAACCGCCGGGAGCTAGATATTTTTTCCACCAGCTTGGAGCGCCTGGATAGAAAGAAGGCACCAGCACCATGAGGGCAAACAGGATGAGGGTAATCAGGAGGCCAAGTTTTACTTTAAGAGAGGTATTCATGAAAAACTATCCATTTCTTGGGGGGCTACAGCCGCAAGGCTACCTTAATAAATTGTATTCTCGCCCAATCTCCCGGAGTCTTCGTTTCACTTCATTTATCTGTTCTTGAACGAAAATCCTAATTTTTTAAGGTACCCATAAATATGACAAACTCGTAAAAAGTCCAAACAATGTTTAAAGATGGCTAAGTAAAAACACAAATATACAGGTAAGCGAGCCTGCGAGACTCCGAGGAGTGGTGTTCAGTGGGGGATCTTAACAATACATGTAGTATGTTGAGAATCGCCACAGAACACACGACGCAGTAGATCGAGGTTTTTACGACGCCATCAAATATAAATTTTTTTCAAAAATAAAGATTATACGATGCCGAAGCATATCCTGCAATGGGGAAAACTCAAGTGGGGGGATATTTTTTATCTGCCGTTAAAAAAAAGAGTCAGCGGCAAATGGCTGCAACCATACAGGCGGCCCCAAAACCATTATCGATATTAACCACGGCCAACCCGGGCGCGCAGCTGTTGAGCATGCCGAGCAGGGCGGCAAATCCACCGGCTCCCGTTCCGTAGCCGATACTTGTGGGTACGCCGATCACCGGAGCCGCCGTCATCCCGGCCACCACGGTGGGCAGGGCCCCTTCCATGCCGGCAACCACGATAATCGCTTGTGCCTGCTGCAGGATTTCCTGGTGTCGAAGGATACGATGAAGACCGGCAACTCCGGCATCACCAATGGTCTTAACCGTATGTCCCAGGCAGTGCAGGGTGATTCGGGCCTCTTCGGCAACCGGCAGGTCGGAGGTCCCGGCCGTGACAAGGAGTATGGATGAGGAATCTTGTTGGTCAATATTTATTTTTTCTTCATTGCCGGTCAACATTTTGGCTGTTTTATGGTAGCGAAGCGCGGAAAGCTCGGCGCATACGGCCGCAGCCTTGTCCGGGTTCACCCGAGTTGCCAGCACGACATGATCTTGTTCGAGTTGCGCCTGCAGAATTTCTATCAGTTGTTTGGCATCTTTTTCCTGGGCAAAGACGGCTTCAGGAATGCCGGTGCGCAGGCAGCGGTGATGATCAAGACAGGCGGACGGCAGTGTCTGTTCAGGGAGCCGGCGTAATCGTGAAATAACATCCCTGATGTCAATCCGTTTCTTCTGCAGGTCATGTAGAAGGGAGTAGAGCTGCTTTTCATTCATAAGCGCTACCCTACCATGGGTGAAATACGAGGTAAACCATTTACGACCGTCTATGCTTCTGGTAAAGTGAGAGCTCAGGGTCACGGGATAGCAATTCCTTCCCGGCACCTTTATTTCGCACAATGAAAACCTGGAGGGAGTATGTCCACGGATTGTTATCCACAGTATATTGTCGCCCTGCTCAAGGCGGATAAATATCCGCATCCCGTTGATACGGTGAGCCTGGTGCAGACACACATCTCATTTGTCCTGCTGGCCGGGGATTTTGTCTATAAATTTAAAAAACCGGTCAATTTCGGTTTTCTGGATTTTTCAACGCTTGATAAACGTCGATATTGTTGTGAACAGGAGCTGTTGCTTAATCGCAGGCTGAGCCCGGAGATTTATCTCGGTCTGGTACGTATCACCGATAATGACGGTGCTATCACTCTTGACGGTCAGGGCACGGTCATCGAATATGGCGTAAAGATGCAACGGATGCCCGAAGAGCGCATGATGGTTCGGGTCATTGACCGGGGTGAGTTGTGTGAGGGTCACATTCTGTCCTTGGTGGATGTGCTTGTTCCTTTTTATGAACAGGCGGAACGGAGCTCTAAGATAGATACCTTCGGCACTGCCGAGGCAGTCGCTGTGAACGTGCTGGAAAATTTTGATCAAACCCGAGATTTTATCGGTGGCGGTGCGTTGACCTGGGAGCAGTTTGACCTGATATCCAGCTATGCCCGCTCCGTTCTTGCGCAAACGGATATCTTTCAGGCCAGGATAGAGGCAGGCAGGATACGGGATTGTCATGGCGATCTGTATTCCGCCAATATCTGTCTGACCGATAAGGTGTATATTTATGATTGCATCGAATTTAATGAACGGTTCCGGTATTGTGATGTGGCAAGCGATGTCGCGTTTCTGGCCATGGACCTGGATTTTCATGGTCTGCACGAGCTATCCGCGCTTTTTATTGATCGGTTTTGTCGGCAGTCCGGCGACGAGGGCCTCCGTCGGATGCTTAATTTTTACACCTGTTACCGGGCCTATGTCCGCGGCAAGATAGGACTGTTTACCGCCGCCGATCCGGCCGTTGATACCCAGGTTAAAAAGACGAGTCTGGCGGCGGCGGCCGATTATTTTTCGTTAGCCTGTCAATATGCGGAGCAGAGATAAGGGTGAAGTCTGATCTGTGGGTTTTTTTCGGCCTGATTGCCTCGGGCAAATCGACCCTGGCCGAAATATTTGCCGAAAGCGAAAATATGGAGTATCTCAACACGGACCGAGTGCGCAAGGAACTGGCCGGTATTGAGGCCACCCAACACAAGTCGGAAGATCCGGGCCAGGGCATTTACAACCCGGCCTTCACCGAGCGTACCTATGCGACCATGCTGGCACGGGCGGCGGATAGTCTGGGGCAGGGAAGAGGTGCGGTTCTTGACGGCTCATACAGCCGGCGCAAGGACCGGGCGGCCGTACTTGCCTGTGGAAGGCAAGAGAAGGCGCCTGTTCGCTTTATTCTCTGTTCCTGTTCCGATACCGAGGTCAAACGGCGTCTTGCAATGCGTGCCCGTGATCCGCTGGCGGTATCCGACGGCCGCTGGGAAATTTATCTCAGGCAGAAGGAGAGTTTTGAGTCACCGGATGAGCTGGCCCCGGATCAGCTGCTCCAACTGAATACCGAGGCGGACCCTGCTTTTCTGTTACGACAAATTCGGCAATGGCTTGGTGCATAGGGCCCATAGTTCGACAATTCTAAATCTTAAACAGAAGAAAACATGTATACGCGAATATATTTTTTACGATATCCCAAGGAGACTTCAGACCAGCCCATTATCTATCAACTGGTGAAACAGTATGATGTAGAATTTAATATCCTGAAAGCGGATATTCGTCCGCAGCGTGATGGAATCATGATTCTTGAGCTGAAGGGCAACAAGGAGAATGTGCGGGAGGCGCTGGCCTATTTAAAAAGTCTTGGTGTGCGTGCGGAACGGTTGGCGGCTAAAATTGGCCGGGATGAACGCAAATGCTTTCAATGCGGAGCCTGCACGGGTATCTGCCCGGTCGGGGCGCTCTACATTGAGCGGCCGGCCATGGAAGTTCGGTTTGATCCGGAAAAATGTACCGGCTGTGGCCTGTGCGTAACCGGCTGTCCGGTCAGGGCCATGCATGTTTCCCTTGACCAGTTGCCGGAAGAGGACGTTCTGACCACTGTTTGAGCCTCGCTCCGGGATGTTTTTTTTCGGTGACCCCTGAGGAGACGGTCAGGGGGCCTTTGTTTTTGTGTGCCGGCCCTTGTCCCTATCCGATTCCCAGAATTTGAGAGCGGGCATATGCAGATCAGGCATCCAGCGCCGTAATCCCCATTTCGGCGGGTTTCCTGCTTCCAGCCGGGCAAGAAGAGACTTGGCCTTGGGCGCAATGGCCGAGTCCGGATACATCTTCAAAAGATATTTTAGACGATGTTCCGCCTGTTTGTATTTCTCAGTCCGTACATAAAAAACAGCGACAAAGTATTCATGGTTTACCAGGAATTCTTTTGCTGCGACTATATGCGCTTTCGCTTCTCTTGTGTAGGGTGAATTGGGAAAAGAACGCAGCAGCTTGGAAAAGTCGTTGATTGCATCCTCGGCGCCGGAAATATCACGGTCGACACGATCCGTTCGTTTGAAATCACACATTCCGACCTGAAACATGACATAGGCCATATTTTTGTTGGTGGGATGGCGATCTTCAAATTCCTGATACAGGGTTTTTGCCTCGATATATTCCCCTCGATAATAATGGCAGTCCGCCGCCCTCAGTTCCGCCACTACGGCTTGGGCGCTGAACGGGTATTGATCAAGGATCTGGTTGAATGCCTGTAGGGCATCGTAATAATTCCCTGTATTATATGCCTCCATGCCCTGGGCAAGCAGGTCGGCCGCAGCATTCTGGTTGACGGCGGCCTCTTCACCGTTATCGACAAAGGGGAGAAAATCGAAGGTGTCTTTGACTGTGGAGCACCCTGTTATCGTCAGCGACAGGGTGGCCAGAATCAGGATGCCGGCAATACGGCGTATCAGGGAAGTTTGCTGTGTTGTTGCCATAAAAGATTACCGGTATAAACAAAAAAGAATTATCAGGAAGTTACCCGCATAGCAGCATGGTTTGGGCATGTTGTCTTCGTGCCGGGCATAGAGAAAACGTGACCACTGGGTTGCTTAGGAATAGAAATTAAATAACCTGAACATCTCGCATCTCATCTTCAGACCATTTTTGACCGCTCTTCAATCACGAAATCCTCATCGTAGCCCTGCTACGTCTGCGGTTTCGTTCAATCAGATCGATCAAACTTGACCTAAGGAGTCGTCCGGAAATAACCTGAACATCTCGCATCTCATCTTCAGGCCGTCTGTGACCGATTTTCAATCACAAAATCCTCAACGTAGCACAACTACGTCTGCGGCTTTGCTCAATCAAATCGGCCAAATTCGACCTAAACCTGAGCGCGATATTGTCCAACTTATTTCCGGACGACTCCTAAAGCTGAGCACGATATTGTCCACGTTATTTAATCTCTGTTCCTCAGTGTTGACCGGCTTCATGCTCCTGACCGGCCAGGAATTGCTCTGCTGAAAGTTCTGCATTTGCCGCTTCCCCGACAGCGTTAACAATCTGGCGAAAGTTTTTGCTGCGGATATCCCCGGCGGTATAGACACCGGGAATCGACGTTTCCATCTCGTTGTTACAGAGAATGAAGCCGGCATCGTCGACCTGCAGCTGATCAAGGGGGAGAATTTCGTTATTCGGCGCCACTCCGATAAGAATAAAAATACCGGTTACGGCAAGGTCCGTGGTCGATCCATCCTTAAAGGCAACTTTTACGTTGTTAACGCCATTGGCGTTTCCTTCAATTTTGCTCACCTGGGCATTCCAGAGGAAATCGATCCGGTCATTGGCAAAGGCCTTTTCCTGAACGATCTTTGTGGCTCTCAGCTCATCACGGCGATGAATGACAGTGACTTTGTCGGCAAACTTTGTCAGGTGCAGGGCTTCCTGGATGGCTGTATTGCCGCCGCCGACCACTGCTATTTCCTGCCCCTTGTAGAAGGGACCGTCACAGGTGGCGCAGTAGGAAACCCCTTGCCCGGTGAGTTCCTTTTCTCCTACCACTCCCAGGGTCCGTGGCCTGGCACCGGTACAGAGAATAATGCTCAGGCAGGTCACCTGTTCCCCGTTCTCAAGAAAAACGGTTTTAACAGGACCACGCAAATCGAGTTTGCTCACCGCCGTGAATTTTTTTTCAAGACCGAAACGATCGACATGGGCGGTCATTTTGTCGATCAATTCAAAACCGCTTATTCCCTCGGCGAAGCCGGGATAGTTATCCACCCAGTCCGTGAGGAGAACCTGGCCGCCGGGCGCGCCTTTTTCAATGAGCAAGGCCTTGACCCGCCCTCGGGCGGCATACAGACCGGCGCTCAGACCGGCCGGCCCTCCCCCTAGTATGATAAGCTGATAATCAGCATGCATGAAAAAGATATTACAACGCTTTGTTGATCAATTCATTTAACTGTGCCTTGCCGACCGCACCGGTGATTTTGTCAACCACTTCACCGTCTTTAAAAAGAATCAATGTCGGAATAGCGCGAATGCCGAACTTTCCGGGGGTAGCCGGATTGTCGTCAACATTCATTTTGGCAATTTGTATTTTACCATCAAATTCCTTCGCCAGCTCTTCAATCACAGGGCCGATGGCTTTACAGGGTCCACACCAGGGAGCCCAGAAATCCACAAGGCAGGGAAGGCTGTTGCCGACAACCTTGTTGTCAAATTCATCATCGGTTACGTGTAATACCTTGTCGTTTGCCATTGTTTTGCTCTCCTTCCGCAGTTGAAAATCGTGCCTGAAGAATTGTCCTTTCAGGCAATTTTTCGGGGTTGTCGTGGATAAAACCCGAAACTCAGCTTTAATTCCGTTGTTGGGTCTGATCCTTATCATGTCAATAAATTGCATAATTTTCATGCAGTTATTTTGACAATAGAATTTCCAGCGGTTATTCTACCTTGCCGTTGCACCACTGACAAGGAAAAATTGTGTCGTCGACAGGAAGGAAGTGACATCGGTGTTCCGCAAGGGACTCTTTCTTGTTTTGACAGATGAATGCGGCCCATGTTAGATCTAAAGTTTCCTGATTTTATTTTTATGACAAATTTTTCAATACATTGTATCTTCTTGAAATGTTGAATATTTAGCGCATCGCAGAATTAGTGCGTCAAGGAATAATAAAATAGGGTTTTGCTGTTTTCATGGCAGACACCGTAAAAAATAT
>WGCP01000430.1 GCA_015493715.1 Desulfobulbaceae bacterium | reverse complement strand
TTTCAGCTATCCTTGGACAGGCAGGCGCCAGCCGTGCGGTATTACGGGCATGTCTTGAGGGCAGGTATCAACCACTCATGGGAAATACACTTTTCCTTGAATATGAAGACTTGATTGCGCGAGATGAGCTGTTTGCAACGTGCAAACTCAACAGTAAAGAACGAAATATTTTATTGGATTCATTTTTAAGCACATGCCAATGGATCACCGTATATTATAGCTGGCGACCAAACCTGCGCGATAAAGCCGATAACCATCTTGTTGAGTTGTCTGTTGCCGGTAATGCTGATTACCTGGTAACGAAAAATCGTAAAGATTTTCAATATCCTGAGCTTCATTTTAATGAATTTCAGGTTATTGATCCAATTACGCTTCTAAAAGAGGAATAATCATGGCAACCCTTACCGTTCGTCTGCCCGACGATAAACATAGACGATTAAAAATTCTGGCCCGACAACGGGGAATCAGCCTGAATCGGTTGATGGACGAATTGGCCACAACCGCTTTAACAGAACAGGATACATTTCTTCGATTCCAGGTCCGGGCGGCACGAGGATCTGTTCAGGAAGGCTTACGTCTCCTTGATAAACTTGATAGTTAATTATACCAAGTTGTTATGGCTTACAAAAAGGGGTTTCCCATGGATACGCAACCGGTATGAAGAAAATATTTCTTGACGAAGAAACCCTGATCCTTGATTCCTTTCGCCTGGGCGTGCAGATTTTCGAGTCGGGCTTCCGACCGACCTTTATCGTTGGCCTGTGGCGAGGTGGCAGTTCGGTGGGTATCTATGTCCAGGAATGTTTGCAAACCCTTGGCGTGGAGACCAACCATATTTCACTGCGCACCTCCTATCGCGGCCAGCCCTACTACCACGAAATGGTGGCATCGGCCGATACCGAAATCAGAGTACACGGTACCCAGTTCCTACTGGAAAATCTCAACGCCTACGATTCATTACTCCTGGTTGACGATGTCTTCAGCTCCGGCAAAAGCATTGATGCCGTCATCAAACGATTGAGCCGTCACCTGAAACGAAACATGCCCGAACAGGTTCGGGTCGCCACCCTTTATGAGCGACCCTCTTTTCGGGAAACGGAAATCAGGCCCGATTTCCGAATGCACGAAACCGAAGACTGGCTGGTTTTCCCCTATGAATTAAACGGCCTGACAAAAGATGAGATCAAAACGCATAAACCTTTTCTCATGCCCTTCCTGGACGACATGGCTCCGGGTGATCCCGATATTCCATGTTCATAAGCGTTCTGGAACTCTTTACAATCGGCATCGGCCCGTCAAGCTCACACACCGTTGGCCCCATGGTGGCCGCCGAAAATTTTATACAGCGGGTTCGGGAATATCTCTGCGGCCGCACTCCGAAAAAACATCTGCGCATCAGATGCATACTTAAGGATTCCCTGGCCTACACGGGCAAGGGCCATGCCACGGATCGTGCCGTGACCCTTGGTCTGCATGGTTATCTGCCCGCCGGGGTGGCCGGGGACGATATCGGCCAACTGGACGAACAGCTCCGGCAACGGGGCGCGGTCTCCCTGGACGGTTGGCCGCCGATTGCCTTTTCGCCGGCAAAGGATATTCTCTTTGATCGGGAGAGCTCCCTTCCCCAACATCCCAACGGCATAGTCTTCGAGCTCCTTGACCAGGCGGACAAAACCCTTCTGACCAAAACCTATTTCTCCATCGGCGGCGGGTTTATCACCACCCTTGCGGAAATCGACCAGGTGGTCGCCCCGCTGCACATGACCTCTGCCGGGCGTTACCCCTATCCCTTTGATTCCGCCCGATCAATGCTGCAGATGGCATCCGCAAGCGGTCTGTCCATTGCCGATATGAAACGGAAAAACGAGCAGGAAAATCTGACGCCGGAACAGCTGAACGATGGTCTGGATGAAATCTGTCGGGCGATGTTTCGTTGTGTGAACAATGGAGTATCGACCGAGGGCGTTCTTCCCGGAGGACTTGACCTGCCCAGGCGGGCGAAATATCTTCATGATCAGTTACAAAAAAATCCTCAACAGGCGACGATAAATGACTGGCTCTGCGCCTATGCCATGGCCGTCAGCGAGGAAAACGGTTGCGGCCACATGGTGGTTACCGCGCCGACCAACGGCGCCGCCGGGGTCATTCCGGCAATTCTGTATTATCTTGTTCATCACCAAAAAACTTCAGCGGAAGAACTGCGGGCCTTTCTACTCACCGCCGCAGCCATCGGCGGCATTATCAAGCACCGAAGTTCGGTTTCCGGGGCCGAGGTGGGATGCCAGGGAGAAATCGGCTCGGCCGCGTCCATGGCGGCCGCCGGCCTGTGCGCAATCATGGGAGGGACACCGGCACAGATAGAAAACGGGGCGGAAATCGCCCTTGAACATCACCTTGGCCTGACCTGTGACCCGGTCAACGGCCTGGTCCAGGTACCCTGCATTGAGCGAAACGGATTCGGCGCCGTCAAGGCCTACACAGCGGCTTCGCTTGCCATGCACGGCAGCGGCCAACATTTCATGCCACTGGATGGCTGTATTGCGGCCATGAAACAGACCGGAATGGAGATGTCGAACAAATTCAAGGAAACATCCTTAGGCGGTCTGGCAGTCAGTATCAGTGAATGCTGATAGACAACAGCGACAGGAAATGTTTATGATCAGGTGTGTTCCCTGGTCTTGTTGAAGACCACATCCGGATACAGTTCCATGGTCCGGGTCAGGCGCCAGTTGCCGTCACAGAGATAGGTGAGGTGGCCTGCGGCATCATGGGCCAGTCCTGCTTGAAATTTTCGCTGGAACTCCGTAAATATTGCCGGATCATCACATTCCACCCAGCGGGCCAGACTGTACTGTACGTCCCGATACACGGCGTCCACTCCGTATTCGGCCTTGAGCCGGGCCATGGTCACCTCGAACTGGAGCACGCCGACCGCGCCCAGGATATATTCATTGCCCATCAACGGCCGGAATAACTGCACGGCCCCTTCCTCCGCCATCTGCACCAACCCCTTGTGCAACTGTTTGGTTTTCAGTGGATTATTGAGAATGACCCGACGGAAATGCTCGGGCGCAAAATTGGGAATACCGGTGAACTTGAGAGGTTCCTTGTCGCTGAAGGTATCGCCGATCTTGATGGTGCCATGGTTGTGAATGCCGATGATGTCCCCGGGCCAGGCCTCCTCCACGTTTTCCCGATTCTGGGCCATGAATACGGTGGCATTGGCAAGCGATATCTCCTTGCCCAGCCGGTGATGTCTGACCTTCATACCCCGGGTGAATTTTCCCGAACAAATCCTGAAAAAGGCGATCCGGTCTCGATGGGCCGGATTCATATTCGCCTGGATCTTAAAGGTAAAACCGGAAAAGGCCTCTTCATCCGGGGACACCATCCTGGTGGTTGTCTCGCGCGGGCCCGGCGACGGCGACAGCTCGCAGAAGGCGTCCAGCATCTCCTTGACCCCGAAATTATTGATGGCGCTACCGAAAAACACCGGCGTCTGGGATGCCTTGAGATATTCGTCATACTCAAAGGGATTGGCCGCGCCTTCGAGCAGCTCGATATCCTCCCGCAACTGTTCCACATCAGAGCCCAGGACCTCTTCAAGGATAGGATCCATAAGATCCTTGACCACGATCCTGTCCTCCGGCCGGGTCGCCCGGCTCGGCGTAAACAGGTTGATCTCCTTGCGAAACAGATCGTACACGCCTTTAAATCCCTTGCCCATGCCGATGGGCCAGGAGAGCGGTGTGCATTCAATCTGCAGCTTTTCTTCAATGTCCGCCAGAATATCCAGCGGATCCATACCGTCCCGATCCAGCTTGTTGATAAAGGTGATGATCGGCGTGTTGCGCATCCGGCAAACCTCCATCAGTTTGGTGGTCTGCGTCTCAACACCTTTGGCCGAATCAATAACCATCAAAGCAGAATCCACCGCCGTCAGTACCCGGTAGGTGTCTTCGGAAAAATCCTGATGGCCGGGGGTATCAAGCAGGTTGATCTCGTAATCACGGTAGTTGAACTTCATGACCGAGGTGGTCACCGAGATACCACGGTCCTGCTCAATGGCCATCCAGTCACTGGTGGCATGGTGGGCGGTCTTGCGCGACTTGACAGCGCCCGCCATCTGGATAGCGCCGCCGAAGAGCAACAGTTTCTCGGTCAGCGTTGTTTTTCCGGCATCAGGATGACTTATTATGCCGAAGGTTCTTCTCCTTTGTATTTCTTTTTTTAATTGTCGACTCAAGGGATATCCGAAATATTTGTCTCGTTTTCAGCGAGTTTTTTTTGGAAAAAAAAGATGGATGCCCCGCAAGAGGCAGGCAAGATCGCTGTCTTACACCCTGCCGTTCGTTTTTGCAATACATTCCGGGATACCCGGTGACTATTTTTTAAAAAACCAGCATGGCTGGACCATATTTTCAGGCCACAGCCACAACGAATGATGAAAATAGTCCGAAACGGCATCACTTAGTGAGCTATTTTCGGATAAACAAACAAGACCCTGTCGATAAACGGCTACTCGAGATACTTCCGATTAAAGAGGACCCCGACCACGACTCCCAGCAGACTGCCGGCCATGCTCACCAGGTAGGCCGTCATAATGCCGAGACGGGCCCCAAACCACCAGCCGATCCATCCAAAAACGGAAATGCTCAGAAAAAGAATAATTTTTTTCATAACCAATTGCTCCTGATGGATTGATTATTTCTCATCTTTCCACTTCCACCATTGGAGTAATTCCCTGTCAGGCGCCGGAGTGGTTGCGAAATATACAGCACAGCGAAAGACATACAAAACACACCTGTCGACATGTCGGCCTCGTAACTTAATCAGATCCCGATACATCTGCTCAGGGTCCTCTGATTGTAAATCCGCTGGTTCAGTATACCCTAAATCAACCAGGTCCCTGCTGATATTTTCTCAGACTCCTTTTCTCACTTTTTATATTTATCATTCACATCTTTTTATCAGAAACCTGGTTGCATGGTCGATATTCTTACAACGACCATGCAATGAAATCTTCGTTGTTACAAGAGAATTTCCAGTGGACAGAGCTTTCAACAAGTTACATTTACGGATATAAAATTCATACAACTCCGCAGCTGTCTTCTTATCATACAGGCTGATTTTCGTGTTAGATCTATTTAGTTCCTTTATGTTTTCTTCCTTTGGCCTTTTAGATTCCCCGAGAACTTTATAGGCAGGTATTCCAAGCAACAGCAGGGTTTCTGCGGTTTCAGTTGAAAAACAGTTGTAAATATGTGGAGATTCAATGGCCATTTTCTTTGCATCCGATCGACAAATTATCTGGGCAAGATCATTATTAAATTTGGCTTCGGCAATGATGGCATATTTCAGCAATTTATTTCTATCCTTGTCCTCTTTTAAAGCTTTGTACACGTCAAAAGCATTCGTGGCACCCTTGATTAAATCTAAAAACATGAGAATCTCCTCGGAATTTATTTCAAATGATATTGCACGGTGAGGTGAATCAACTTTGGGATTCACCTCACCATTTACATCCAACTTGGGTGGTCTATTATTTGGGCAGCTTGAGGTCATCAAAATTTAGCTCTCCACTGTCTGCACCTGTAGCGGCTGGCTTTACAGCTTTATCAGTAGGGGAAGCATCACTGTCAAGATCACCGAACATGTCGCCGCTTTCTGCTTTTTCCGCCAGGACTTCATCAACCAACCTTGTATAGAATTTCCAACTTTTTTTTCTGGGCTGAGCCCCGGCAACATTCAAAAACTGAAAATAATTTTTCAGCATTTCCAGATACGAATTTGGAATTTTATTATCTATGAAAAAATTTTTTGCTGCGGTAGGATTTCGTGCCATAAAATAAAATATATGAGGCCAATCCCATCGTTCATACTTAACTATACAATATATTTTTTTTGTATTAGAAAATCCTGACGCCGTGTTATGAGTGGTACTGCAGGAACCTTGCAATTTTGAGAAATAATCATTACTGATTTTATCCTTTGCCAATAATTCTAAAGGAGTTAAGATGTCAATCGTTCTATTCATGAGTTCTGCTATTTTTTCCATCTGATTTTGATTAAGCTGAGTCAACATATCAGTAATGGTCCCAGAAGTAATATCGTCACAACCACCTTGGAGCAACATCTGATGAAAAGACCTTATCCCTGAAAGCTGGTAATTAAAGTAACCTACTTTGATAGTCAGCTGATCGGGTGAAAGATTGAAGGCCTTTAATGCCCGAAAAAAATACGTGTCTTGCGGTCGCACCTTGTCAAATCTATCTTTTTTAATCATTTTCAAATCTTGCTTGATTTTGGCAAGATGTTTTTTGCTATTGAGCATTTTTACCATAAGTTCCACCTCTTTTTCGAGATATGGAAGCTTTTGCTCATATTTTTCGAGAAAAGAATCGATCTCGTCAGGCTCAAGATTACAACCTGCGAAAGAATTTTGAGGAAGGGAGCTTAATGCTATGCTCATCGAAATTAGTAATATGATTATTTTTTTCATCTTTTCTCCTTGACGGTTCTTTTTATTTCCATTCACTTTTACCGCGTATAAAACTTTATTTTGTTCCACCAAGAATCTCATCTAACTTGTCTATGGAGTATTCATTGGCATTTCTGTAAAAGATGTAACAGTCAACCAGGACCGGAATCTGACGGGTATTTCCTAAAACCATCTGCACCTCTTCATTTTTTACGTATCTTCCCACGACACTAACCATACTTCCGGAGAGCAGTTCTGTGGGCTTCTCCTTGATATCACGCAGGAAAAATGCTTCCAATCCACCTCCTTTGGAAATCCATGAAGTATCTTGACAAAGATATCCGGAACCGTACTTATGGTCGATTTTACAGGGCCAGGCATAATACTTTTCCTTGTCCTTGGGACCGTCCAGCGGAGGATACATGAGATATACCTTATTATAAACGGGCATAAAGGCTATGTGGGCATCCTGAAGAGATTGCATTTTCCTTTTCCCCGAGCGAAATTCTTTTCCCATTCTGAGCAGTGTTTCACGCTGGAAACTGCGTACTTTAGAAACAAATTCCGAATCATGTTGCATAGATTTAATCACCTTGTCCATTAAGGGGAGGATTTCATTGACTCCTTTTTTCTCTTTCAACGCTTCGCCCACACTTTCCTCCAGGTCCTTGAACAGCCTGTCATTAAGCTTTTTGCCCGATATCATGCATATCTTTTTCATGTCATCAGGAACGCCTGGAACCTGCAAGGCACTCTTGTAAGTAAGTGCCGCCGCGAAAAGATTACCGGATTCCTCCTGAATGACTCCCTCGGCAAAATTGGCCTGAAAGGAAAGACCACTCTCGATTTTTTGGGCCCGGGATACGTTTAACGTTGGTGGATTCGGACAGATTTTATTCACACTGTCGTTCTGTGACAAAATATATTTGACAAGTTCATAATGAGTACCGGTCTGCATGGCAAGCTGGGCAAGGCTCTTCACCTGTCGTTTATCTTTAACAAGTTGATATCCTGATAAAACAGTTTTTTCGATTTCGTCAAACTGAGTCACGTATTCAGTAAGTTGCCTGCAGAATACTTCCGTCCGTGTATGCACATCCTCTTTTTTCGCTGAAACTTTGGGAAAATTCCGGACAATATCATACGTCTTTCGCCATGAATTTGCGCTGATCAGAGAAATTTTTTCTCGATTTTTTAGTGAATTATTATAATCATCCATCTTCTTGATAAAATTATTCACCTGATGCTGGGCATATGTGGTTGCTTCCTTCTGAAAGCTCGGCGGCAGCACATTGTACCCTTTGGTGGCAGCATTGGTAAACTTGGCCAGCATATGCACATAATGACTATTCGGTTCTTTGACCTGTTTCATTTTTCTGAGCAAGGCAGCAAGACCAGCTGAGGCTGAAGAGCCTTTCTTGAAGAGTTGATATTCTTGCTCGATCTTTCCATACTCATCTGCATAATCGCTCGAAAGTCTCGCCAGTAATGACGAACAGGCAGCCGCCTTTTTCCAGGCTTTGAGGTCATGGGTCTGTTTGGCTTTATCAATGAAGATATCCGTGCTTTTCTTAAAATATCCTATCATTTTAACGAGGCGCCCTTGATACCTCTTTTTATCGGCGGCCCCAGAGAGTAATTTTTTTTCAGCTTTGAGATATTCAATAAACTGGCTGGTGCAATGAGAAATATCGTTATTGTTTCCTTTTATGCACTGAACAAGCTGCTTGTAGTTCACATCGGCCCCAGCTTTAAGAAGTGTCTCGGATGTCGCGTAAGCTGTTTCATTCGTCCAGGCACCCAAAAAAACAAAAAATAAAATAAAAACTGTTCTCATTTTTCCTCTTGGTGAATTGTTCATGTTAGCGAGATTTAATAAAAAATTGGTAATCATATTTACACAGATTAACCTGAAATTTACTTGACAAATTAGCCTGCTGTCTTCCATTTGCCGACCAACCCTAAAAATAAAAAGCCAGTTCCCAAAGAAATCCGTACTTACAGACCTTATTTTGTCAAGTCAGCGAATTGTCCGGCTGGATCCCTATCCGGGCTATATTGCCCCGATGCCGGTCGACTTGAGTCTTTCGAGGTTACATCGACGTCACCGGCAAGGTCAGCAAACTCCCCGAGAGAATCGTGATTTGCTGGACCTTTTTTACTCTTTCTATCGCTTGCCCTCTTTGTCTTTCGGCTTATTCGGTCCTGATTGTTTTGACCGGATTTTCTTCGGGAAAGTTTACGTTCAAGGGCTTTACGTTTTCTCCGTTCTTGCTCCAGCTGTTTCTGTAAATCTTTCTTGTCTTTATTTCCTGTGAGTTCATCAAGTGTTCCTGAAATTTTTCCTGATGCACTATCAACTGTTTGAGAAACGGTTTTAGTAACATCTTTGAGAACAGAATCGAAGTTGAAAGCAAAAACTATTTGCGACGTGAATAACACTGAAAAAAAGATGCATGTTTGTATGTAAAAAAACTTACTCATATTTGTCTCCTTAATCAGCGATGAATGATCAGCAAAAACATAATTATTTACAGGTTAATTTGTTGATTTATCGAGGTTAAATTCTTGTCTGCTTTATCAGTGTAGACAAGAAACGTTTTGTTTCTCTTTAAAACCATATTATTGCAGAGAGCATTATATTTTGAGGATTCCTCTTGCTTATGCTTTTAGCCTTCGTAAATTCTTTCTTATTAAGTTCTGTCACAAAAAAATTAAAAAATCAAATTGGTAGTTGATGGGTTCGTAAAAAGGCAAAGTCAACCAAACACCTATAAATATTAAGGAATCGTAATAATACTTCTTACTGAAAAGTGACTCACCGGTTATATTTATTTCGTAATATCAGCTAATTAATGGTATTAAAAGGTATTTTTCAGTGTAACCAGCGATTTACTTTCAGGCCAAAATCAACGGGATTTTTTTCGTTTAGCTTTCCTTGCCAAGAGAGGAACTAATGAACTAAGGGGACGCTATTGACTAAGGAGACTTTTGGCCGGTCTCGCGCATCAACGACTTTGAGACCGCTGAAGTGGATACCCCTAGATGGCGGGCTGTTTCTGCCAAGGTTACCCCGATTTCTTTCACCAATATTTGTATCAGTTTTTTTCTAACCAGAGAAATCTGTCGTCGCCGACCGCCAGACTGTAGTTCCTTGATATGTATTCCGGCCTTGTTGCAATATTTTTGAATGACTTTGTCAATCTGTTCTTTTTTATCTGCTCCGGCAAACTGTAATCGAATGTTTCCCTCCGATTCCTTGATTATCTGTTCTACAAAATCACCGGTTCCAAGGATGCGCTCATCTGCAAGCTCTTGAATTCCGGCAAGGCGCATAGCTTTCACCTCCGACCATCCTCCATTTGAACGAATCAAACCGCCCCCAACCAGCTCCGGCCTCTTCCCTTGCTCCACACCTTCAGATATATATTTGCGATAAGCGCACATAGCATCTTTTTCGTTTTCCCCAAACTGCTGCAATACGTAATCCCGATTCTGCCAGTCATTTACATATCTGCCCATCAGCACGCCGTGACCGCTCCAATGGTAGCGGTCAAGCCCTGACAGCCTTTTAACCAATCCAGCACGCAGGGGATTGAGATGGATGTACCGGATTAGTTCAAGAAAATAAGTCTCTTCTTCGCAAACTATCGATTTATAGCGATTTTGGAAAAGATGACCATGCCGGTGGTGACGTCTATTATAAGATATGGCGTAACCGGTAAGAAGGCGACGCATATATCCGGACAGACCAAATTCACTGCTTTGTAATAAGATGTGGGCGTGGTTGGTCATTAACGCCCATGCATAAATTTGAGTACCGGTTTCTGATGCAATGCTTCCCATGCGGGTGACGAAGTTTAACTGATCCTTTTTGTCATCTACAATTTGACGTTTTTCTATCCCCCTGAGAATGACATGGTGCAAAGTGCCGGGGGCATCCAATCGTGCCTGACGTGGCATATATTCCTTCCTCCTTTTATGGTTGTAAAGGAGAGAATAGACCATGGTTAGTCATGTTAGTCAATAGCGTCCCCTTGGCCCCCCCCTTGGCCCTCTTGGCCCTTTTTAGAACTTGCGCCAAAATAAAAGTATTACTATAGTGGTATTACCATCAATGCTTTTTCGGAGGTGAAAAAAAATGCGTGTTACAACAAAAGGGCAAGTTACTATCCCCAGAAACATCAGGGAGAGATTGGGTATTATGCCTGAAACAGATATAGATTTCCAGGAGGATAATGGAAGATTTTATATAGTTAAAACCACTCAACCAAAAGTGACACATAAATTTAAAAAACTTCGTGGTATTGCAACAGCAAAAATGACAACGGATCAAATTCTGAATCTAACGCGAGAAAAATAATGAACGGTGTCTTCATTGATTCATGCGTATTGCTGGACTTATTTACAGATGATCCT
>WGCP01000429.1 GCA_015493715.1 Desulfobulbaceae bacterium | reverse complement strand
GCACATGTTCCCCCAGGATCAGGGCGTCAACGACCTTGGGATTTTCCGTCAACCGTTGCTGCAGCGCCCGCCGCCGGCCGAAATCCGAACGTACTTCAAAGGCATGACCGGTCAATTTTTCACTGAACGCCTCCGGTGGGTCCTGGCCAAGTTTTTTTCCTTCGTGCAGCAAAACCACCTCACCGCATCGTTCGGCCTCATCGAGATAGGCGGTGGACAGCAGAACGGTCATGCCCTCCTCACGTACTTGATGATAGACAATATTCCACAGCTCACGCCTGGAAACCGGATCAACCCCCACCGTCGGCTCGTCAAGCAGCAGGAGGCGGGGCGGTCTGATCAGGGTGCAGGCCAGGCCGAGCTTCTGTTTCATGCCACCGGAAAGTCTTCCGGCAAGGCGACCGGTAAAGGGCGCCATACCGGTCATCTCCATCAGCTGTGCGTAACGTCCGGGCCTGTCTTTCTTCGCAACACCCTGCAGGTCACTATAGAGATCCAGGTTTTCCTGAACAGTCAGATCTTCATAGAGGCCGAACCGCTGCGGCATATACCCGATCATGCCCTGAACGGTCAAGGAATCATGGGTGGCATCATGGCCGAGCACGGAAATGGAACCGCTGTCCGGCACCAGCAGACCCGCAGCCAGACGCATGAGTGTAGTTTTACCGGCGCCGTCGGCGCCGATCAACCCGGTGACGATGCCCGGCTTGATGGAAAAGGAGAGATCCTGCAGGGCGGTAACCGTACGCGTACCAACCTGAAAATGAATACTGATGTTCCGTACCCGGATGGGCGGGAAAGGACTGCCTGCACTCTGCGGGGTCGTCAAAAGAAGTCCTCTATCTTGGCCGGCAGACATCCTGGCGGAAGACCGGCCCCTCGGGTTTCTTCTGGGTGAGATCAATGCGCACCGTTGCCGGCATACCGAGGCGTAGTTCATCCTCGGGATTGCAGACAAAAACACGGGCCTGATACACCAGCCGGGTCCGCAGGGCTTCTGTTTCTACATTTTTGGGAGTGAACTCGGCCGTAGGAGAAATAAAACCAATCCAGCCGCGATACTTCTTGCCCGGATAGGAATCCGCCGTCACCTCGGCCCGCATACCGGCAGCAATACGACCCATATCCGTTTCCGGAACATAGACACGGATCCAGAGGGGGTCGGTCTGGGCCAGGGAAAGCACAGGAGTGCTGGGAAAAGCCATATCACCGGGTTCCATGATCCGATCCCGGACGACCGCATTCTCCGGTGCATAGAGTTTAGTGTCGGCCAGCTCTTTGGCAGCCCTGGTCACCGCAGCCCGTGCAGCCTGCTCCCGGGCAACTGCGGCGGCAATATCTTCCTTGCGCGGCCCGATCAGGCTCAACTCCAGAGATTGACGGGAGGACTCAAGGCTCTCTTTTGCCGCTGTATAGACGGTGGTTGCGTCATCAACTTTCTGCTGCGAGGTGGCATTTTTCTTCACCAGTCGCTGCAACCTGCGCAGAGTGATTTCCGCATCTTTTACCCGCGCCTCCCAGGAATGGACATCTGCTCTGGCCCTGGCTATTTCCTGGGGGCGGGAGCCGGCTTTCATTCGTTTGACTACCTGCTGCTGTGCGGCCAGTTCCGCACGGGCTTTGTCCAGATTTGCCTGATAGCGAACCGCGTCTATTTCAGCGACCAACTCACCTTTTTTTACCCGATCCCCCTCCTGCACATTAAGCTGCAGAAGGCGTCCGCTTTCCTGGAAGGCAAGCTGTACCTGCCGGATATCCACGTTACCGAACAACCGAAGCTGATTATCCGGAACACCTTTGCCTCTCTTGGTGAAGTACAATGCGCCGCCGATCAGAACTGCCAGCAGCAGAAGGACAACCAGAGGTTTTATCTTTCCTTTCATTGTAAACCCATCTCCCTTGCAAAGAATTGCTCCATAATCAGCTCCGACATTCGGACACTGACACTATTTCTCTTTTAAATAGTACACCGGGGTAGCCCGGTCAAGGCGGAATCAACAGGCCGTAAATCATCAACGGATTGTAAATCCACCGGCCGAGATGCTCATTCAATGGAATAAATCCTTGAAGAAGGCAGCGTACCCGGACCGCCGAATCATGAAAAATACTTCCCCTGCAGACTCTTTTTACCATCAAGATTGCCGGCATAATCAGGGAAGGAACGTTTTTCATAAAAATGATATATCCCGGTAGAGTCATAAGTAAAACTATGGTAAGGTTTATTTTTTTAGAGGGTTCGTAGACTGCTTTTCATAAAGTATTTGCGTGCAACAATCTGTTTTCCGGGACCATAACAGGAGGAACCCCCATGCTCCCCGAGTCGCCGTTTTATCAAAACAGCCTGCAGACATTGCAGCAATCCCCTCTCTGCACAGGACTGAACAGACAACTTCTGGAAGACATGATGCAGCTCTTTACCCGCAGATGCTGGGGCAAGGGGACCCGAATCTCCGAACAGCAGAGCAAGGATTACTTTCATATCATTCTGCACGGGCGTCTCAAACTGACACGAATGCACCCGGAAACCGGACGCGCCATCACACTCTGGCTTATTGGCCCGGGTGACGGCTATGATATCATCAGCCTGCTTGACGGGTGGGAGCACGACATCATGCCGGTCGTCCTCGATGAAGTCGAAACCCTGACGACCCGTGCCGATACCGCCAGGAAATGGATTACCGATCATCCGGAATTCAACCGGTGTTTCCTCCCCTATATCGGCGAACAGATGCGGCGTCTGGAAGACCTGTCCACCAACCTTGCCCTTCATGATACCATTACCCGGCTGGCCCGACTGATCCTCCAGTATGTCGACCTGAAAAAAAATTCATCTCCCACAAATAAGTATCCGGTCCATTTGATCAATGACTTCTCCCACGAAACCCTTGCCTGTATGGTTGGTTCCGTACGCACCGTCATCAATCGTCATTTGCAACAGTTGAAAAAAGACGGAACCGTGGACTTTCATCGCGGTCATCTGACGGTGAAAAACCTTGAACAGCTCGCCTTGCAGGCAGGACAGTTTCTGCACCAAAAACGGCTCGATAAAAAATAATCTTTTTTATTCTCCTGTCATCCAATACAATTTTCGGTAGATATCACCCAAAATGCATTGACTCCATATATCAATCGGAGACCTTGAGGCGTCACCTATTATCTATTTTGGCCTGGTATTATTCACGGCTAAAGCCGTTCCTACCAAAATCGACGATTTTGATGCACTTGTAGCGAATATCGTTATATTTGGGCTGTGCGAGTATCCCGCCATAATATTTACACCATACAAGCCGCGTAATACGACTCATCAGAGTAACACCACGAAGTTACCGATTCTCTGCACCTATTTCAAACAACTTACTCCAACCAAAAAAATGAAAAAATGGAGTTCTGTAACCTGGGTAGCAGAATCCGCAGGGAAAACACGGTATCTTCGTTGAAGATTATATTAGAGATCCATAAACGATCTTCAGGGGGAGGCGAAAAATGTTGCGATCGGCAGCAGAGGAACCGGTGATTACACATGAATTGAATTGCTGTGTTGCGCTTTTCAGCCGTTGTACGGAGGCCCTCAGGGCATTGAAAGAACTAACAGGTGAAGGGTTTTCCAGGGACGCGCTTGCGGGCATCGGCACGGTTTCACCATGGCTTGTGGCCTACCTGTCCCAACTGAATCCACCACCTGAGTTCCCCCAATCCATGGTTGTAAAACTTCAAGGCAATGAATCAATGGTTGTCATCGGTTTCCCGATCTCTTCCGTTTCCAGGGCGCTACACGAGGGTAACGCACTGAACACAACGCACATTCTCTCATTGGCGTTGTCCGGGATGGCAATACTTTCCACAAATCAACGTGAATACGTCTCAGCGCTGAATCATGGCCAAATGCTTGTTATTGTACGTGGTTCATCCGCAGAGGTGGAAAGGGCCGCTGAACTTCTGGCAACGGGTGCAGAAATCGAGGTGGCCGTCTACGAAGGAGCATGCACATAAATCCCGGAAAACAAGCTGCTCCCGTCCATTATTTCTAAAATGCGGATTTATACTCCTCCACGAATGTTGTTTTTTTAAAAAAGAAAAGCTCCGACACCCAAATGACAGGGGCGCCGGAGCAGAAAAAGATTATTCGGCACGCAGGACAACATATCGGCTATATTCGCCGGCACGCACCCTGAGCAGGACCTGTTTTTTATCTTTTGATTGCTTCAGCGCCTCTTTCAACTCTTTTAGATTATGCACTTTTATCTTATTAACCTCTTCGATGAGTTGTCCGGCCTGCAGGCCAACCATACCCGCAGGACTATCCGGTTCAACTTCTGCAATCAGGACACCCTGATTGGTCGCATAGCCAAACTGTCCGGCCAACTCCGGTGTCAGGTCCTGCAGGCTCAGGCCCATATCGGCAAGGGGCGAGTTGTCCATGTGTTTCCCGGTCTGAGTAAACTTGGCAGGTTGTTCACCAATTGTCACCGGAATACTGTATTTTTTGCCTTCCCGCATGACCGTCAATACAAGCTTTGTTCCGGGAGAGGTCATGGCAATGGTATTTCGCAGTTCGCCAACATTATCAATCGCTTTACCGTCAATGGCAATGACAACATCACCCTGCTTGATTCCGGCTTTTTCCGCAGGTGTTTTCGCATTGACCTCGGAAATGAGAACACCATGGGTGGATTTAAGATTAAACGATTCGGCAAGGTCTTTATTTACGTTTTGAATCATGACACCGAGCCAGCCGCGAGTAACCTTGCCATGCTGTAAAAGTTGCTGTTCAATATTTTTGGCCATATTTATGGGAATGGCGAATCCAATACCCATATAACCACCACTGCGCGAAAATATCGCCGAATTAATACCGATGACCTCCCCATGGATATTCAGCAGCGGTCCACCTGAATTGCCGGGATTAATAGCGGCATCGGTCTGAATGTAATTTTCATAGTCACTGATACCCATATGGTTGCGACCCTTGGCGCTGACGACACCAACCGTCACTGTCTGCAACAGTTCAAAGGGATTACCAATGGCAATGACCCACTCACCGACCTGAATCTTATCGGAATTGCCGAGCGGCAGCACCGGGAGATTTTTACCGTCAATTTTAATGAGCGCAACGTCGGACTGAGGATCGGTTCCAACAACC
Source organism: Desulfobulbaceae bacterium (assembly GCA_015493715.1). GTDB lineage: Bacteria > Desulfobacterota > Desulfobulbia > Desulfobulbales > Desulfobulbaceae > DRLX01. Next base: position 2,905 of record WGCP01000429.1, on the reverse strand, counting down.
TTGGCGGTAAATTCACGCTCATCGGCCAGACGTACCGTTATTTTGTCCGCATCCGCGACTACATGATTATTGGTCAGGATGTAACCGTCTTTGGAAATAATAAAACCGGAACCCGCGCCCCGCTGTTTGAAATCATGTTGCCTGGGCATCTTCGGATGCTTAAACCGGGGCCCGAAAAATCGCTGAAAAAATGGATCATTCAAAAAATTATCAGGATTACCCTGCCTGCCGGCAGCATGCACTGATTTCTCCACACCCACAAATACCACCGCAGGTTCAGCTTTTTTCACCACAGCGGCAAAGGCCTTACCTGTCCGGTCAAGCAGGGCAATATTTGCAGAATCATCGCCTGCGAATACACCGGCAGCGGGCAAAAGAAGCAGCAGGGAGGCTATTAATACTACAGCCATGGAATACCTGACCGACATTACTCCAATATTTATTTGTTTATTCATAAAATTCCTCCGAACAAGTCTAAATTCAAGATTACTTCAATAGGGGTATTTAAAAAACAGGATAGCTTACCGCATAATATTTTTTTATTTACATTGAAACGTTCCTCCCTGTTGATTTCATCAAGATCTATAGAGAAAATTTATCCGAGCAATGATTAAATTAAAACCCAGGCAGAAAAATACCTACCGGGGAAAGGAAGAAAAAATACACCAAAACGGCAATCTATTTACACAAAAAAATATATACTATTTTCTGCATAATGTTACCGTTTTTCTTCATATTGCCAAAATCATGCCAATGGTTCACTTTTGATGTATTTCAATGAAATAATGACATATAAGTTGTATATTACACTGTAACAATGGATCTCAAATGTAAAAAATTTATACAGGATAATCGAGTTGTGGGGAATATTTACCCAGATACACAGTCGATATGTTAACGGCTTTTCATTAACCAGTTAGTCAGGAGGAAAATTTGACAACTCCAAGAAACCATTCCCCCAGGGTGCTCATCCTTGGCGGAGGATTTGCCGGTATAACTGCAATGCAAAATCTCAAGAGCGCATTGGGAGACAAGATAAACGTTATCATTTGTGACAATCGGCAAACCAGCTTGAACAAGCCCAGGCTGCCGGAGGTCGCCATGGACGGGGAACCGGTCAAACATGTACGTTTTTCTCTACAGGCCGCCGCCGACTCTTTGGGATACACATTTATGCGGGCAAAGGTTGAAAAGATAGACCCGACCGGAAAGCAGATCTATTTTGACAATGGAAAACTCCTGTCCTATGACTATTTACTTATTGCCGTAGGGGTAAATAAAAATTACTCCGCCATACCTGGTTTTGAAGAATATGGATACTCGGTTTGTGATGATGTTCACGCACCGCGTTTATGGGAGCGCCTGAAAAATTTTGAGGGTGGACCGGTTGTTACCGGTGCCATGCCATACAGATCCGGTACCCGGATAAAGGCGCCAAAGCTCATGACTCCATGTGAGGGCCCGATTGGAGAAATTATTTTTATGCTGGATTATTACTTGAAGAATAAAGGACTGCGACAAAAAAGTCCCATTACGGTCTTCACCCCGGCAGACATTTTCTTTGAGGATGTCGGAGCCAATGTCCATAAAGACGCCGAGGCGCTGATGAAACAACATGATATTCATGTTATGACGAATAAAATAATTTCCCGCATAGAAAAAGATCATGTCGTTTTCAAAGACGGCGCAACAATGGAGAGCGCCCTTACCATTATCATTCCGGAATACAAGGCCCATTCATTTATTCAAGATGCAGGATTAGGTGATGAGGAGGGATTTATTCCAACGGATAAACAGATGCGACATCTTGATTATCCGGAAATCTTTGCGGCCGGTGACGCAACCGCTCTCTCGGTACCGAAGCTGGGCCATCTTGCGGTCATGCAGGCGGAAATCGCCGCATGCATGATTGCCGGAGAACTTGGCGGAGATGTAGAAATACCCAAGTACAAACCTGCAATCCTCTGCATAATGAATCGTGGCCCGTTGGAAGCAACCATGATTTATTCGACCTATTTATTCGGCGGCAAGATTGACAAGACCCTCGACGGCCCCATTCCCTTTCTCATGAAATGGAGTTTTGACTTTTATTACAATTATACTTTGGGTCATATGCCGCCGAAGATGGGAGAAAAACTCCTTGAAAAACATTTCGAGAAACAGGCGGAGGACTCCATCTGACAGGGACATTGTATTGTCGAGAAAAAGATGTAAACCGGTTGCGGCGAATCGCTCCACCTCTGTTGGGTCAACGCTCGACAGACCAGAACAATTCAACTTTATTCGTTGTTGAAGTGCTTTCCGTCTCGACGGAAAAACCGTCGGGCAGTTGATAATGAATTGTAAAAACACTTTCAGAATCAGTTAATCCTTTGCCGTAACCGACATAAAGATTTTTATAAATCTCTTTGCTTATCACGAGAGAATAACCTTTTGTTCTTTCTCCCTTTTCAAGACTTACATCAAGACCTGTTTTCTTTTCGATGGTATCAAGAACAGAGTCCCCCACTCCCATACTCAACGCTGACACGGCTGTGCCGAGCAGAGATCGTTCGGCGCCATTGCTTTGGGACACATTATGACCAACCAGTAAATAAGCCAGAATATCGGATTCATCCATGGACGGACTTGAAAAAAGATCTATCTTCATTTTAGAAACCCTTCCGCTCAACTGAACACCGACAACCTTTCCCTGTATTTTTGTATCCGCCCGGACATCAACATTAGGATCATCCAACGGGCCACCCTGATAAAAAACCTGGCCATTCTCTATAGTTAAAACGGTCCCTCGTAGATTAAAAATCGCATCACGCAGTTGGAGGCTACCGACACCTATGGCATCTTCACCCGGTTTTCGTTGTATCCGTACACTGCCGCCGAGAAGTCCCTTGATACCAAAGGCATC
>WGCP01000428.1 GCA_015493715.1 Desulfobulbaceae bacterium | reverse complement strand
CGGCACCCGGATGCCGGGAAAAACAAACTGGGCTACACCAGAAAACACTATGAAGGCTCCATCTCCACCTTATGCGCCGGCTGTGGCCATGACTCCATTACCAACGCTATCATAAACGCCTGTTTTGAGATGAACATTGAACCGCACCGGGTGGTGAAGCTCTCCGGAATCGGTTGTTCGTCCAAGACCCCCGCCTATTTTCTCGGGAAATCCCATGGTTTTAATGCCGTGCATGGACGCATGCCCTCGGTGGCGACCGGGGCCAACATGGCAAACAGGGATCTTGTCTATATCGGCGTTTCCGGCGACGGCGACACCGCCTCCATCGGTATCGGCCAGTTCATGCACGTCGTCCGGCGCAATCTCAACATGGTCTATATCGTCATGAACAACGGTTGCTACGGCCTGACCAAAGGACAGGATTCGGCAACGGCGGACAAGGGCTCGAAAACAAAAAAAGGCGACCCTGTGGCGCTGGAATCAATCGACCTGTGCGAACTGGCCATCCAGTCGGGAGCCGGTTTTGTTGCCCGTGGCTTTTCCGGGGACAAGAAGCAGCTGGTGGCAATGCTTAAAACGGCTATCTCTCATAATGGGTTGGCATTTCTTGATATTATATCGCCCTGCGTCAGTTTTAATAATGTCCCCACGTCGACAAAAAGCTATTCCTGGGTGCGCGAACACATGGAAGTGACCCAATCCTTTGATTTCATACCCTTTCAGCAGGAAATCACCGCCGATTACAGGCAAGGCACCTCCTTACCTATTACCATGCACGACGGCAGCACTCTGAACCTGCACAAACGCAAGGACCAGGCCGACATCACCGACAAGGCCGCCGCCATTGCCGAGCTGGAAAAGGCAAGGCAGGAACAACACATCCTCACCGGCATCCTTTATCTTAATCCGGAGAGCATGGATACCCACGAAATCCTGCAAACCACCGAAAAGCCGCTCAACTCCCTGACGGCACGGGAACTTTGTCCCGGCAATGCGGTACTGGAAAATATCAACGACACATTTCGCTGATAGTTATCAGGTGAGGTGACAATACTTCACGGAGAAACAGCCCTGCCCCGCTGTCACCGCAATCGGCTGATTATCGCTATTGCATTGGTGATCACCGCCGATTGCGGAAAATATCGCGCAGTTCACCGGCAGATACTGTTTCTGCGCGCATCAATCTGGAAAATCTTTCTATTCCTCTCTCCCACCGAAGAAAATTCTAAAATCGGATTTACCGGCCATTTCTCGTCGAACTCTACCTCTGCTTTCCATGACATTTTTTCATCTGTCTTCTTTTTTTTGAACCTTTTTCTAATCACCGGGTCACATAGAATCAGAAACACTCAAAGTGAGCTTTCCAATAAATACCCAATCAAACACTGGAGGAAAAAATGAAAAGGACAAAACTGATTCTGTTGGCTGCCTGTCTAACCGCACTGCTTCCCCTTGCTACACTTGCCCAGGCCGGGAATCCACCGGTGGCCGGACTGCACCAGGTAGGAAAAAAATTCACTTTTGACAAAAACAAAATAGCGCTCTACAAACCGGATCTTAGCGTAACCAATATCAAGGCGATCCAGAACGGTCAGGGGAGATGTTATCTACGGGTAAGCCTGAAAAATTCAGGCTGGGCGCCGATACCGGATTCAATTTATACATCGCACACAAAAGTCGGCATCCAGATGTACAATAACAACAAACCGGCAGGGGGCATGTCTCTGTGGGCATTTGACCGGAATAAAACATTGCAGACCCCGGGAAAAAGCCTGACCAGAGACTGGTTCAAATCCACAAACAATCTACTGTATGCTGGAATTGTGTATACAATCAAGGTCGTTGCGGACAACAACCATGAACTTGCCGAGACAAACGAAGGAAATAATATCCTGGTCAAAGAGGTGTTATGTGGTCCCCGGATCAAATGATAAATTTCCTTTATCTGAAAAACATTGGCTCCCATGAGCCTGCCACGCCGGAGCCAATGTTTTTCATTATTTTTTTTTATTACCATCATTCCTCAGCAACGAGGGATAACATCGCTACAGCTATAATCTCAAATCGCATTTAGCAGCGCTTATGCCTGATTTCAGGTCAATTCATTTTCCAAGAAAAGCGATGGTATCCCTGATTTCATTCAAGCTGAGCTTTAGTGGT
>WGCP01000427.1 GCA_015493715.1 Desulfobulbaceae bacterium | reverse complement strand
CCGGCCTTGAGCACCACCAGACCCAGGGGCCGCTGTCCTTTAAGGGAATCATCGGTGCCGAACACCGCGCATTCCGCCACATGGGGATGGGTGGCGATCACCTCTTCCATGGCACCGGTGGAAAGCCTGTGCCCTGCGATATTGATAACATCATCAATCCGGCCCATGACAAAGACATAGCCGTCCTCATCAATATAGCCGCCGTCACTTGTCTCGTAATAACCGGGAAAGGCCGACATATAGGAGCTGAGAAACCGCTCTTCGTTACGCCATAGGGTCGCCAGCGTCCCCGGAGGCAGCGGCAGTTTGACCACAATATTGCCCTCCTGGTTGGGACCAAGCTCGTTGCCCTCATCATCCAGAATCTTAATGTCATAGCCGGGCGCGGATTTTGTCGGAGAGCCCGGCTTGACCGGAAACTGCTCGATTCCCATGGGATTGGCGGCAATGGCCCAGGCGGTCTCGGTCTGCCACCAGTGGTCGATCACCGGCACATTGAGAAGTTTCCTGGCCCAGTGGTAGGTGTCGGGATCAAGCCGCTCTCCGGCCAGAAACAGGGTCTGGAAACCGGAAAGGTCATAGGTCTTCAGCAGTGCCCCGTCCGGGTCTTCCTTCTTGATGGCCCGAAAAGCGGTGGGAGCGGTAAACATGACCTTGACTTTATGCTCGGCAATGACCCGCCAGAAAGCGCCCGCATCCGGGGTGCCGATGGGCTTACCCTCATAAACGATGGTCGTGCAGCCATAGAGCAGGGGCGCATACACGATATAGGAATGGCCGACCACCCAGCCCACATCCGAGGCTGCCCAGTAGACATCGCCGGGTTCCACGTTATAGATATTTTTCATGGTCCAGTGCATGGCCACGGCATGACCGCCATTGTCTCGCATGACGCCCTTGGGCATGCCGGTGGTGCCGGAGGTGTAAAGAATGTACAGGGGGTCGGTGGCGGCCACCGGCACGCAGTCGGCAGGTTGCGCGTTTTCGACAATGGCCTGCCATTCCACATCCCTCTCTTTGGTCAGTTCCGCCTGAATGAAATCGCGCTGGAAGATGATGCACTTTTCCGGCTTGTGACTAGACTGCTCGATGGCCGAATCGACCATCGGTTTATAGGCCAGGGTCTTTTTGCCCTCGATGGCGCCGGAGGCGATAACAATAGCTTTGGGCTGGGCATGATCGATACGGATGGCCAACTCGTTGGCGGCAAATCCCCCGAAGACCACGGAATGGACGGCGCCCAGCCGGGCACAGGCGAGCATAGAGACCAGGGCCTCGGGAATCATCGGCATATAGATAATGACGGTATCACCCTTTTCTACACCCTGATCGCGCAAGGCCCCGGCAAAGACGGAGACCTGCTCCAGAAACTCTTTATAAGTAATCGTGCGCTTGGTCCCCGTGACTGGAGAATCGTAGATAATGGCCGCCTGATCGCCACGGCCGTTTTCCACATGCCGGTCAACGGCATTGTAGCAGGTATTCAGCTCGCCACCCCTAAACCAGCGGTAGATCGGCGGATTGGAACGATCAAGCACCGTGTCCCATTTCTTATACCAATCAATGCCTTCGGCAGCCTCGGCCCAAAATTCTTCCGGTCGCTCTATACTTTTTATGAATACCTCTTCGTAAGCCCCCATCTCTGCTCCTCTTTTTGTCTGTTACATTTTTCCGTGGCCCTTGTTCCACGCATGATAGCCGGGCATCACCTCTTCCCCGGACACCGATCGGGTCCCCCGGAAATGATTGCGACTGCTACGCCGACACCTGTGGAACCCTCTGTTCTATACCCAATTGTCCCTTCTCCGACAAGAGGAAGCCCTGGACGACAGGTATTTTTCTTGTGCCTGATTCCCGGCAATGGTACAGTTGAAGCATGAAAACATGGTTACTGTTCTCCATTGTCTCTCTCCTGTTTTTCTGTCTGCCGCTGTCCGTCCTTTTTTCCGTCGGAAGCGCTCTTGCCGTTGCCGCCGGTGACGAGGCCGGATCCCCTGAAGTTGCAATCATCAAGATACACAAGCGTCCGGCACAGGAACTGCTGCCCCAGGTACAAACCATCCTCTCGGCCTCGGGGCGTGCCTCAGTCGATATCATCTCCAATAGCGTCATTGTCTCCGATCATGTAGACACCATTAAAAAAATTCGACACCTGATCCGGCGCCTCGACGTGTCCACCCCCCAGGTGACGGTTACCCTTCGTTATCACCAGGCGGAAACACGAACAAGAACATTGTCCACCTCAAGCGGCATTTCAGGGACGAAAGCGGGACTGCATATCACAAGCGGTGAGTTTCGCCAGGGCAAAAGACTGCAGATCACCATCAGTTCAGGCAGTACTGGCTACCTTGTGGTGGGGCGGCAAGTCTCCTTTACCACCTTCTGGATGGATCTCTGTTCCCGCCATGGCTATCGATTCAGTTGGCTGCATGAGTATACAACCGTTGGCATCGGTTTTGAAGTGCACCCCCTGGTTTTTGACAACCGGGTTGATCTGTCCCTGGTCCCGCGCCTCTCCTTT
>WGCP01000426.1 GCA_015493715.1 Desulfobulbaceae bacterium | reverse complement strand
CCCATGTCGCCGCCTGGAAAAGAGCAAGGCATCTTCCGTTCCCCTTCAAGGAAATTTCCCCTTCAAGAAAGCGCGATTATCCTGTTCTTGCAACACAACACTGAAATGAATATAAAGGAAATTACATGAAGGGATGTAACGGGAAGAATGCCTCTTGATCATACCTTTACTATAGGCACGGCCCATCACAGAAATCAAGGGGCAAATTTATTTTTATCCAGAAGTTTGCGGTAAATCAACAACCCAACATAACGGAATAACATGAATAAACAGCAAACCGCCAATGAACGGGTAACCACCGGCATCCTGCTGCTAAACCTGGGCGGCCCGGAAACATTAGAAGATGTTGAGCCCTTTCTCTACAACCTTTTTTCCGACCGCCGCATAATCCGGCTTGGCCCTTTTTTCCTGCAAAAATTCATCGCCCGGCGTATTGCCCGCAAAAGGGCGGTGCAAAGCCGTGCCAATTACGCAAAAATCGGCGGCGGCTCCCCGATTTTGGCCATCACAGATAAACAGGCAAAGGCATTGGCAAAGACCCTGGCCGACAGAGGAGATTATACGGTTCTTCCCTGCATGCGCTACTGGCCGCCCTTTGCCGACGAGAGCATCGACCGGCTCCTGGCCGCTGGGGTAACCCGACTTATTGCCCTTCCCCTCTATCCCCATTATTCCATAGCCACCACCGGCTCTTCCCTGATTGACCTGGAAAATGCCATTAGCAAGAGAACAAACCCTCCGTCCCTGACGATCATCAAATCCTGGCCCACGCAACCAGGCTATATAGAGGCCCTCTGCAGACGAATTTCCGAAGGCATGGCCCGGTCAGCCGACAAGCAGACGGAACTGGTGTACAGCGCCCACAGTCTGCCGCAGCAGTTCATCGACGATGGCGATCCCTATATCGACGAACTCAAACAAACCATCACTGCCATCGAAGCGCAAACCGGCATCCGGGGCCGGCTCTGCTATCAGAGCCGCAGCGGGCCGGTCAAGTGGCTGGAACCCTCGACCCCGGACATGCTGCGTACCCTTGCCGGCCAGGGATGCAAATCAATCCTCATGGTACCACTTTCCTTTGTTTCCGATCACGTGGAAACCCTGTATGAAATTGACATCCTCTATAAACAGATGGCCAATGATCTCGACATGCGACTGCAATCCACCCCCGGCCTTAATGACGATCCTCTTTTTCTCCAGGGCTTGGCGGACCTCATCCGGCAACAGGACAAAAATACCGGTATGAACAAGGCGTAAAAGGATTGTGATAGCACCTCTTGGCTTCCTCATATTCCTCCGTGCTCTACCAAGAGCAAACGAAAAACGATTATTTTTTCCGCACCCACCTTGACACGACTTTTAGCGATGATTAAATTTCGTGTCGGACAAATAATTCTCATTCGTATCGTCAGTCTCACGGAGGAAACAGTTAGCGCGTAGTCGGTCCCACAACCAGTCACAATCTCTCAGTACCCCTCGCATTTCGCAGGACACCTCTCCAGCCCGCCTTCTTTTATAAGTCAGCAAGCCTTTCAGGACCCTGTCGTTTTCCCGGCGGACATATCCGATTGCACCTGGTGGTGACATGCCCCTTGCCCTGCTGTCAATCTCCGCAACGCCAATATGATTTCCTGCCACCGATCAGCCGGACCGGTGAAGGACACATGGAGTATGTCATGATTTCAACAGATTCGCTGACCCGCGTTTACGATGATTTTGTTGCCGTTGACAAAGTATCGTTTACCATCGGTAAAGGGGAAATAGTCGGCCTGCTCGGCCATAACGGTGCCGGCAAGACAACCATAATCAAAATGTTGACCGACTTTCTCGAGCCAAGCTCCGGCACGATCAGTATCGCCGGCCTTGACCCGGAAAAATCCATGACGGAAATCCATAGAAGAATCGGCTACCTACCGGAAAACTGCCCGGTATATCCTGAAATGCGCGTAATCGAATATCTCGATTACGCGGCCGATCTGCATGAAATCGCCGCTGGAAAGCGGCCGGCCCTGCTTGCCAGAACCATTGCCCGCACCGGTCTGGCCGAAAAAGCTCTGCAACCGATATCCACCCTCTCCAGAGGATATCGCCAACGGCTCGGGGTAGCCCAGGCTATTTTACATGACCCGGAGATTCTCATCCTTGACGAACCGACCAACGGCCTTGATCCTACTCAGATTATGCATATGCGGCAGTTGATCCGGGAGATGGCCGGCCGGGCTACGGTTATTATTTCCACCCATATCCTGCAGGAGGTCCAGGCCATCTGCAGCCGGGTCATCATTATAAAAAATGGCCGCAAAGCCCTTGATGCCGATATCGAGGAGCTGCAGCGTGGAGAAGGGTTACGGCTGGCAACCGATGCGGATCAAAACATTCTTGACACTGTTTTGCAGAAAATCACGGATATCACCGGCATCAGAGAGGCTGACTCCGCCGGTGACATCCACCGCTACGAACTGACGATTACCGACACCGGTGATCATTATCGTATTGCAGCCGATGTGGCGGAGGTATTGGCGACTGCAGGTCTAAAAATATTTGAACTGCGCAGACAGCAGCGCACCCTGGAAACAATTTTTGGAGAAATCACCACCGGCAAAGGGAGGATGGATTCATGAAAACGGTTCTACGGGTAGCCCGCAAAGAATTTGCCGGCTTTTTTGCAACACCGGTGGCCTTTATCTTTTTCGGTTCGTTTCTGCTGATCACCCTGTTTATCGTCTTTTGGTTGGAAACTTTTTTTGCACGCAACATAGCCGACATCCGACCACTGTTTTCCTGGATGCCGGCCCTGCTCATCTTCCTTTGCGCCGCACTGACCATGCGCATGTGGGCCGAGGAAAGGCGAAGCGGCACCCTGGAATTTCTCCTGACCGCACCCGTTTCGCCAACCTCGCTTGTACTGGGAAAATTCCTGGCCGGGCTGGCGCTGGTGGCGGTGGCCCTGCTGTTGACCCTGCCCCTACCGACAACGGTTTCCTTTATCGGCCCCTTGGACTGGGGGCCGGTGGGCGCCGGCTATCTCGCCACCTTTTTTCTTGCAGCCGCCTACCTGGCCATCGGTCTCTTTATCTCCGTCCGCTCGGACAACCAGATCATCAGCCTGATCGGCACGGTCCTTGCCTGTGCAATCTTTTATCTGCCCGGCTCCCATGCCCTCACTTCCCTGGTCGGCAACCGGGCCGGGGAAATCCTGCGGTTGCTGGGATCGGGATCACGTTTTGAGTCGATTACCCGCGGGGTTATCGACCTGCGTGATCTCTACTTTTACGTCTCCGTCTGCGCCGTCTTCCTGACCCTGAATGTCTATGGCCTGGAACGGCTCCGCTGGGCCGGGAACACAAACAACCGCCGCCATCGGTTATGGAATCTGTTGACGCTTTTGCTGATTGCCAACTTCCTGGCCGCAAACTTCTGGCTGGCACCCATATCATCCCTGCGTTATGACACCACTCGCAACAGGATATACTCAATCTCCCAAGCCACCAGGAATTACCTGCACCAGCTCAGGGAACCCCTGCTCATCAGGGGATATTTTTCCGCCCAGACCCACCCGCTGCTGGCGCCGCTGGTGCCGAGGATCAGGGATCTGCTCAAGGAATACCGGATTGCAGGCAACGGTAAGGTACGGGTGGAATTTATCGATCCGGCCGAGCATCCCGAACTGGAACAGGAGGCCGGACAGAAGTACGGTATCAGGCCGGTCCCCTTTGAAACAAACTCGAAATACCGCTCCACAGTGACCAACTCCTATTTCAATATTCTCATTAAATATGGTGATCAGTTCCAAACCCTGGGTTTTCGAGACCTGATCGAAGTCAAGGCCAGGGGTGAAAACGACCTCGAGGTGGAGTTGCGTAATCCGGAATATGATATAACCAGGGCCATCAAAAAGGTGCTCTATGCCTACCAGGGCTCGGGCAACCTCTTTTCCGGCATCAAGGGCAAGGTGACAATCACCTGCTACAGTTCACCGGAAAACAAGCTGCCCCAGCCACTGACCGGCCTGAAGAAGGACCTGGCAGCCATTGCCGACAAATTGAAAAAGTCGTCCGGCGGCCGGGTGGATCTGCGCACGGTGGATCCGGAGGCCGACGGCGGCAAGGTGGCGGCCGAGATCAACAAGAAGTTTGGTTTCCAGCCGATGATGGTCAGCCTGCTTGACCCGCGTACCTTTTATTTCTACATTACCATAGAAAATGATGGCCGGGTGATCCAGGTTCCCCTGCCCGGCGATTTTTCCAAGGCATCCCTGAACCGGGACATTAATGACGGCCTGAAACGCTTTTCCCGGGGATTTTTGAAAACCATTGCCCTGTATACCCCTCCGTCTACCCCGCCCATGCCCCAATACAACATTCCCGGCAGCGGCAAGAGCTTCCGCCTGCTGCGCAAGGTCTTGGGCGAGGAATACACCATCATCGATACCGACCTGAAAAAGGGCCGGGTTCCGGCTGACGCCGATTTCCTCATGCTGATTGCGCCCAGAAACCTGGACAGAAAACAGGTTTTTGCCGTTGACCAGTTTCTCATGCAGGGAGGATCGGTTGCCATTGCCGCCGCGCCCTTTGACGTGAATCTGCAGGGAGGATTGCGGGCAACATCCACGAAAACAGGCCTTGCTCCTTGGCTGGCGCACATGGGTATTACCATGAAAAAAACCATGGTGCTTGACGAGCAGAATTCCGCCTTTCCCATACCGGTGGAACGACAGGTCGGCATGTTCAGGGTGCGAGAAACCCGTTTGATCAACTATCCCTATTTTCTTGACATCAGGCCCTCCGGCATGACCGATACCAAAGGTCTGCTCTCCGGTATCCGCCAGCTCACCATCAGCTGGGCCTCACCGATCACTGTTGATCAACAAAAAAGTAAGGCAAGGAAAGTGGTGCAACTGCTGCACAGTTCACCACAATCATGGACTTCTAATTCACTGAACATACAGCCGGACTTCAAACGCTACGGGGCCGCCGGTTTCAAGACCGGTAACGATCTCGGCGCCAAAACCGTTGGCCTGCTGATGGAGGGGAACTTCAACTCCTGGTTTGCCGGTCAACCCTCGCCCCTGCTGGCAAATATAAAAAAATATGCAAAAGATACGCTCAAAAAGGACGGAAAAAAGGCAAAAAAAAATAATAAGAAAATCACCATAGGCAGAGTGCTTGCCCATTCGCCCGAATCGGCAAGAATCTTTCTCTTCCCGTCCAATACCTTTCTCACCGATACCGCCATCGGCCTACTGTCCAGTGTCCTCCATACCGGCTACCAGGCGCCGATCCAGCTAATGACCAACGTGGTTGACTGGTCGCTTGAAGACCGTGGCCTGCTCGCCATCCGGGGACGAAGCCAGTTCGCGCGCACCCTGTTGCCGCTCACCAGAAAAGAACAGATATTCTGGGAATATCTCAACTACGGGCTGGCAGCCGCAGGGTTGCTGCTGATCTGGCTGCTGCGGTTTGGTGCCCGCAGACACGCCCAAACCTATTATCAATCCATCCTTGCCCATGGGAGGACCGAGGCATGAAAAAAACAATTTCCCTGCTCGTTGTCCTGCTGCTCGTTCAACTTGGACTGGTGGGATATTTCCGGGCAAACAGCCAATCCACGGCCACCTATGTTGCCGATACCCCCCTGTTCCATTTTTCCCCGGATAACGTCACGGCAATCACCATCATCGGCCCGGACAATAAAAAGGTCGAACTTGTAAAAAAAGATTCTGCCTGGAAGCTGCCCGGTTATTTCAATGGTCCGGCGGACCAGGAGCAGGTTAATGCCCTGCTGGACAAACTTTCCGGCCTGAAAAAAACCTGGCCGGTGGCAACCACTCCGGATGCCGCCGCACGTTTCAAGGTGGCGGCTGATAAATTTGAACGGCATATTATCATCATCGGCAAGGAAAAAACGGTGCTTGCGGAACTCTATGTCGGTACATCGCCCTCGTTCCGCAAGGTCCACGTCCGGTTGCCGGCCAGCCATGATATCATGGCTGTTTCCCTCGCCACCAGCGATGCACCTGCCGAACCCGCACCATGGCTGGATAAAAAAATCATCGCCCTGAACCAGGATGGCATCACCGGCCTGAGCATCCGGAATATCCACCTCCGGCACAAGGGCAAGAAGTGGACGCTGGCGGGAGAAGGTGGTCAACAGCAGCAGGTTGTCGCCGATAAGGTGCAGCCATTGGTGCAGGCGCTCACAGGCCTGCGGGTGGAAGGCATCCTTGGCAGTAAGGAGCTGCCTGAATATGGCCTGGAAAAACCGGTTCTTCGATGTCAGGTGGAGCAACAGGGAAAACCATCCATCGTCTATCGTTTCGGCACCCTGAAAGACGAAAGTTTTTATGCCGTCAAACGATCCGACGTTCCGTTTATCTTCAAGGTGGCAAAATGGCAGCTTACTCCCCTGGCAAAGCTGACCCGCAACCAGCTTTTGCCGAAAAAACCTTCCGGTAATTCCGGCAAAAAGACAACGCAAGACCAACCGACCGGCCGGAAAAAAACAACCGCGCCGGCGCAAAAGGCTGCCCCCGGCAAGCAGTAACACAAGCCATGCAACAACGACACCGCCCCGGCGAAGGGAAATGTCGTTGCCTCCGCCGGTAAAAGGCGGCAGGATCAGAAGATCAACTCCGCCGGCTGGATGCCGAGCTCGGAGGGATGGCAGCTCTCCAGAATCGGACGGTTAAAGCCGCCCTGCTCCTTGTCCCAACTACCCAGACTCATCAGGTAGCGTTTGGTATAGGTGGAATCACCGTTATCCTGCAGCAGCAGAACCCAGAGTTCGGAAGAGCCTTTTTCCTTGTCCGGCGGCGCCGTCACCATCCCCATTTCGTCATTATCAAACTTTAATATTGTCCCAAGCGGATACACGCCCAGCATATTGATGAAGACCTTGAGCAGGATAGGATCAAAATCCGTGCCGGACCCCTTGAGCATAAGGCCAAGCGCCTGATCCGGGCTTAAAAATTTGGAACGATAAATCCGCTGCGATGTAACGGCGTCATAGACATCGGCAATAGCCACGATGCGCCCAAGCAACGTAAGGGGTCTTTTGCGCGGTGTTTTCGGATATCCTGAGAGATCATACTTGAGATGATGCTCAAAGGGCGGCAGGAGGATTTCCGCCTTTTTATCATAGGAGGCCCGTAGTCGGATAATTCGGCGGACACTGTTGAGGGAGTGCTTCTGCAATTCGGCAAGTTCGTCATCCGCAAGCCTGCCCGGTTTGTTTAAAATTTTAATCGGAACATCTATCTTTCCGAGGTCATGAAATAATCCGCTCAGACCCAACCGGCCGAGAAGAGAGCGGGAAAGTCCAATCCTGTTGCCGAGACAGACGGAAAGGATGGCCACATTGACGGAATGGGTGAAGGTATAATCGTCATAATCTCGAATGGTGCTCAATCCAAGAAGGACATTGTCATCATCCATGATGAGATCAACCATGTTCTGCACCATATGCACCGCCTTGCCGATACCGGCATACCTGCCGGCCGAGAGCTTCTGCGACAAAGTCTGCAGGGAATTCATGGCATATCCATAGGTGCGCATGGCCTTTTTCTGGGTTCTTTCCCGCTTCTTTTCCGGTCCACCCGTCTGTGTTGATCGGGATTTTTTCCTCCGGCGTTCCTGATCCGCCAGGGAGTGCATGCGGCGCTTTATTTCACGAGCGGCCTCGCTTTCTTCTTTCCCGGTTGCAGCAGATTCCGTATCCGCTTGCTTCGGTTGGTGGGAGGGGGGAGGGGGAGTCGCCGTCGATGAAGAAACGGCATCGGCAAAAAAAGATTCCAGGGATTCGGTTTGGGAAGGATCGATCACCTCTATCCAGGGAAAGCGATCACCGGCCATTTCGATTGACAACCAATGAAACGGATTTTCCTTCCGGCCGCATTGATTCAAAATTCGGGCAAAGGCCGTAATCTCCTGCAAAGAGGCATAGGTAACATTCTGATAAATTTTCAAGCCGTCAAGCTGTCGATCTTCAAAAAAAGTCAACATCTTGCGGACAAGTCCTGCCGCATTGCGCTTGAAAATGATTTTTTCCTGCTGCAGATAAAAACCGCCGACAGCCACAAGAAGCGCTATTTCATCATCCTCGGCAAGAAGCCTCTCGGTCACCTCCAAAAAGCCGTCAACGCACTGAATAAGAAGCTTATTGTTATCCTGATGGATACTGGCCGTACTGAGCAGGTTATTCAACACCTGGACAAACTGTTGCCCCAGCATGCGATTATCACCGCCCGTACCATTCATAACCGACCCGTTCCTCCCCATCTCTTATCGCCCCAGGGCCTTTTTGCAGGCAAGACGGATATCCGGCAGGATACCGGCTGCCCCCTCTTTGAGGATCTGATCGGCTTCCGCAGCTCCCAATTCATGGAGGGCTATCGCTGCGCCCTGCTTATGATACATGGCGTCTCGACTGAACATCTTCCCCAGTTTTCCTCCGGTCAGGATTTCCCTCAATGCCGGAATGGACCGCTTGGAACCACAGCGGCCAAGCGCCTTATAGCAGGCAAGCAGACGTTCTTTTTCAGCTATTGTATTGCCGCCGTTCTGCAGATAGGCGAGCAATTGCTGTTCATACTGTTCATTCCTTTGTTTCGACAGCACGGAAAGGATTTTTTCGCGGATGTGGCCGTCAGGGTCATTGATCAGAGGAAAAAGCGCTAGGGGATCAAGCTGATTGCGCTGTTCAAGTATTCCAAATGCACGGGCACGGACCACTGCGGATTCATGTAGGGCCATGGCAAGAAAAACCCTGTTGCCGGCTGTTGTTTCCATTTTCCTGACAATCGGCAGAAGCCGCAGACATAATTCTTCATCAAATTTTGGCAGTGCCTCGACAAGAATTTCCGGGGCACGTTGGGCATGATGAACAATCACGCCGGCAAGCGCCTGTCGCATTTTTGCTGAAGGGACATCGGGCAGCAACGGTCCCAGAGTAAACAGCACGGCGGGCGAGAGCAGGCAAAGAACCCGCCAGAGATATTCCATCTGCTGGGAATAGGCCTGTGTTTCAGGATCAAGCAAAAGTCGCCTGGGTCCACGCAGGCTTTCCGAGCGAGAAACGGTTTCCAGGAAATTATCAAAAAGCGGACGAGCCCATTGCTTTTTCCTGCTGCAAGAACCACGCATACTCAGCATATTGTTAAGGACCTTCAGGGCCGCATCAAAACGTTGGTTGGTCAGCGCGTGCAGAAACCGATCATGAAGAAAATCAAGCGTAGCCGTAAAATCCTGTTGATCATTCTGGAGAACCAGGATGATCAACAGGATATCGATAACATTATCCGTGTTGTCCAGTTGCTCCTCTGCCGCAACCATCTTTTCCAGCTCATATCGTTCCAAGGGTGACAGCACCCACAGATCATTGCCCTTGGCGGTTATGGCCAGGGCAACGGACGGGGCGGCTTCTTCCTCAATTGCCGTCCCTCTGCCGTCTTCAAAAACCTCGTCGACGCCGTCATCGATAAAATCGCCGGTCTCCTCGGAAAATGCATCATCAACTGAATCGGCCGGCTCCCGACCGGTGGCCACCGGAGGCGGGGCCACCTTAAAACCGGAAAAATTGATCGCCGGGGCGTCAAGGGTGAGAATATCTATGGCCTTATAACCAATATGCGGATATTCCTGTTCCCAGAGAGCGGTAACGATATCACCATCATTTTCCTCATCCAGTATTCTATGATCATTAATCAACTTCAGAATACTCTGCATCTCCCAAAGTTCGATACCCTTCTTAAACTCCAGATACTGCACGCCGTCCCGGCCAAGAAGAAAGGCGATATCGTTCTCTTCCGCAGAACCCTGATAAACGATTTCCCCGGCATAACGCAGACTGTTTTTTTCGACATCCAACCGCAAGGTGTTGTAGTCGGCAAGGAATTTGTTGAGATGACGACTGAAATTAAGCAGGTGTTTCTTGGCAATTGCATGATCCGCAGGGTAGAGCGTATAATTTTTCACCGCGCCGGCAAAGGCCAGAGAAAAATTAAAAACTTCTTTGAGTTCAGGATCACTGGAATGCAGTATTTTCATCAGACATAATCCGAAAAATGAACAGACTATATGGGCCGACTGCAACCACCAGCCGAGAAGACATTGAACCTAAACCACCGCTCATACATATAGATAGTATACATTAAACGGATGAGGAAGAGTGAAAGAAAAATAACGGCATCCCTTCCACCCTGCTTCGGCCCTTCCTCACTGCTGGTTCTGAAAGCGACGCATTCTAATATTCATGAGAATGCCGACTGCCAGCAGAGTTGTCAGTAATGATGACCCTCCATAGGAAAACAGGGGCAGAGGAATACCGACAACCGGCAGGAAACCCATGATCATAAACAAATTGAT
>WGCP01000425.1 GCA_015493715.1 Desulfobulbaceae bacterium | reverse complement strand
TCGCACCACTTCACGGCGAACGATTCCCTTGGCTTCCTTTGGATCTTCCACCTGCTCACAGATGGCAACCCTGTAGCCGGCCTTGATCATCTTGCCGAGGTATCCGGAGACGGCGTGAAACGGTACTCCGCACATGGGAATTTTGTTGGCCGCATCCTTGGCCGACCGGCTGGTGAGCGTTATGCCGAGCACCTTGGAGGCGGTAACGGCATCGTCGAGGAACATCTCGTAAAAATCACCCATGCGGTAAAAAAGGATGGCGTCCTGATGTTGTTCCTTGATCTCCATGTACTGGCGGAGCATGGGCGTCATTTTCAGCTGTTTGCTCACGGCGTTTCCTTGGTATCGAGAAGACGACGAAAATCCGGGGCAAGCAGCTCGAATGTGTGCTGGATATGCTGCGGGATTGTTCGGATGTCTGCGCAGACCGTCATGAAATTATGGTCATCGCTCCAGCGGGGCACAATGTGAAAATGAAGATGGTCGGCAATGCCGGCACCGGCAACCTGCCCTATATTGAGCCCGACGTTGAATCCGTCGGGTTGGAGACGGTTGCGCAGGATTGTCGTGCAGTCGGCAAGCATGCTCATAAGGGAACAGCGTTCAGCCTCCTCAAGCAGGCCGATGTCGGCAATGTGTCGTGTCGGTGCGACCAGGAGGTGACCGTTTGCATAGGGGAAACGGTTGAGAAGGACCACGATCCGGTGCGTACGGTACAGGAGCAGGGCGGTCTGATCCTGGGAAGCATCGCCTGCAGGTTCAAAGAGACAGCCCGCCGGTTGTTCGGCCGTGCCCAGGACATGCTCCATCCGCCATGGCGTCCACAGGGTTTTCATAGCTGGTTCGGAACCTCGGCAATGGCACCGGTCAAGGTATCTCCGGCCTCCAAAATGGCATAGGTTCCGGGCGCGCCCCAGCGGCCTGTTGCCTGGAAACTGCCGGGATTGATGATCAGCCGTCCCGCCTGCCGGTGCCGGACCGGTTGGTGGGTATGACCGTAAATTACGCAGTCGACATCCGGAAAAAGATCCCAGAGAGCTGCTTCAATATCACGGCCTAGCCCGGCGCCATGGGCCAGGCCGATGGTAAACCCGCCCAGGGAGAAAGTTGTTGCCCTGGGCAAAACGTGTTGCGCCTTCCCTCTGCACATATTGCCGTGGACGGCATAAACCGTTTTGTCGGCAAAGGCGTCAAGGATACTGATGTCGGTGAGGTCGCCGGCGTGGATAATGATCGCACAATCGGAGAAACAACGCTCAATCAGTCGGTGGAATCGTGAATCCACCTCTGTTCTATGGGTATCGGAAAGAATACCTGCTTTAATGGTCATGAAATGTAATCCGGGTAATGATATTTGCCGTTATATTCTAAAGGAGTTGCCTCTGGAAAACAAGGAAAGAGAGACACCTTATTAAAATCAGCAAGCTATGTGGAAGCAGTTGCAAAAAGTAGAGAGATTGCGTACTATTTTTAAATTCTTTCCGTCTACCTTGAAAAATTGTATTGTCGCCCAATCTCGGTGTTGTACTCAAAAATTTATCTTCGGCACCACGCACGCTAACGGCGTGGTGGCCGTGGAAAAAATTTTCGCACGCCTCGAAGTCTACGCTTATCTGATCTTGGGCGAAAATCCTAATTTTCAAAGTAACCTTTATTTGATAAAATGGAATAAATTGTTTTTTTCAACAATTTGTTAAGGTGAATGCATGTACTCAGCTTCAGATCTTCGCAAAGGGCTCAAGGTTCAAATTGATGGCGAACCTTACATAATAATAAGTTTTGATTTCTCCAAACCCGGCAAGGGCCAAGCCCTGTATCGAACAAAAATGCGCAATATGATAACGGGCAATCAGTTTACCCAGACCTATCGATCCAATGATAAGTTTGAAAAGCCCGACCTTGAGGAGCGCACCATGCAGTATCTCTACTCCCAGGGCGATGAATTTCATTTTATGGATACATCGTCTTATGAGCAAATCTTTATTACCCGTGAACATCTTGGTGACAATATAAATTTTCTTGTCGACAATATGGAAGTCCAGGTGCTCTTTTTTGGGGAAAAGCCTATTGACATCAGCCTGCCGATTTTTGTCAATCTTATGGTCACCCGCGCCGATCCCTGGGTTAAAGGCGATACGTCGGGAACCGATACCAAACCGGTCACCGTTGAAACGGGATATCAGCTGCAGGTTCCTCCTTTTGTTGAGGAAGGGGATAAAATTCAGATAGATACAAGAACCGGTGACTATATGACCAGGGTTAAGGAGTGAGCTGAGCACGGGGGGCCTGCCTTTGCTTGACCAAACACCACGGATCGACCACTCTGGTATGCTCTCGCCCGCAGGACTCAAACAGCGCAGTGATTTTTTGCAGTCACTGCGTCTGTTTTTCCGGGAACGGGACTACATTGAGGTCGATACCCCCATCCGCTTGCCGGTTCTCCTCCCTGAATCGGAAATTTTTCCCTATGCCAGTGAGGGCTGGTGGCTGCAGACATCGCCCGAGTTGTGCATGAAGCGTCTTCTTGCCCGTGGCGCAACCCGCCTGTTTCAGATCTGTCACTGTTTTCGCAGGGAAGAGCGAGGCCGTCTGCATGCACCCGAATTCACCATGCTGGAATGGTATCATGTCGGCTGGAATTATCTGGATTTAATGCGGGAATGCGAGGAACTGGTTGTGGCACTTGCCGTTGCCTGCTCCATATTTACCGGTATTGCAAATGGAGGAAGTCTCCTTCGAGATGCAAAGGAAGTGCGGCTCACTCCTCCGTGGAAGCGTTTACGTGTAGATGAGGCTTTTTCGGCCTATACAAACACAACAGCGCTTGCGGCCCTTGCCGAGGACCGATTTGATGAAATTTTGGTGACCGAGATTGAGCCGCACCTTGGTTGGGACCGGCCCGTGTTTCTGTATGATTATCCTGTGCAGTTAGGGTCTCTGGCCCGGCCAAAACCGGGGGCGCCGCATCTGGCCGAGCGTTTTGAGCTGTATTGCTGCGGAATAGAGCTGGCCAATGGATTTTCCGAACTGGTTGATGCAGCCCAGCAGCGG
This sequence comes from Desulfobulbaceae bacterium, assembly GCA_015493715.1. Lineage (GTDB taxonomy): Bacteria > Desulfobacterota > Desulfobulbia > Desulfobulbales > Desulfobulbaceae > DRLX01. The sequence goes on along the minus strand of WGCP01000425.1, from coordinate 18,825 downwards.
CTTCGGTTTTCCAAAGAGCTTGCGGCAATGCGGAGTCATGCCCAACCAGGAACAATGCCAAAGTCGTTTTTGCTGGATCTTTCCAGATTTGGTGATACGGCTGGTATTGCCCTTGGAGTTGATCGGCTGCTCATGCTTTTTTCGGGGGCTTCCTGCCTGGACGATGTATTGCCTTTTTCCCGGGACGAACTTTACTAAATGATTATTTGTGTTTTATCTTTTGATGTTATACTCTGATATAAATATGAAAGTAGTCTTTAAAGCGTTGATGTTGACGACATTTTCATCGCTTTAAGACTTCGCTTATCCGGTTCAGCCATGCTGGTTACAGAGAACTGGGAAATGGATGCTGCTGTTCGCCGTCGACCTGAATAAATTCCATGTCCGGGAGTAACAGGGCCGTCAACTTGCCGCCGTACACGGCACCGGTGTCTATGCCTATTTTGTTGTTTTCTATTAAAGGATTGGTAAAAACGGTATGCCCGAAGATGACGGGTTTGCCGAAATTAAACGAGGAACGGATAAAACGATCCCTGACCCAGAGGCACCAGTCAGAACTCTGCCTGCTTAAATGTAGGCCCGGTTGCAGCCCGGCGTGGACATAAATGCCGTGTCGGTCTTCATGGGTGAGGGCAAGGGATTCAAAAAAAGTCCTGTGGGTTGCGGGCAGATATTCCAGGAGATTGCCATCCTGATTGGTGGAAATATTATAACTGTTCAGCGTCTGCAGGCCTCCGACGCGGAGAAATATTGAACGGTCGGCTCCGGTGAGATAGTTATACAACATCAATTCGTGATTGCCTTTCAGAAAAACCAGGCGGAGATCGGGATTTTTTTTAAGCTGAAGCAGTGTTGTAATCACCTGTCGTGACTCCGGGCCACGATCAACATAATCTCCCAGAAAGATCAGGGTGTCCACCCGGTCGACGACCATATCAAGCAGATTGGTCAATGGGCCCAGACAGCCATGGATGTCACCAATTACACATGTTTTCAACGACTGTTCCTCGGTTGTGTTATACATGTCGACAGGGGGCGTTCATGAAAAAGAATTTTTCACAAGAGTATATTTATAGATCATGGAAAATCAGCAGCGTCAACAGGTAAAAAAATATATTGATCTTCTGGCTCAACGCTGGCGGCTGATTACGGCATGTATACTGGCCGCGTTGACCATCGGTCTTGGCATATATCTGATGATGCCGAAGTTATATCACTGTACGGCCCTGCTCAGCTATGAAAAGCAGCAGATTAATCCCGGTCGCATGGCACCCGAGCGGGAAGGACAGCGACTGCGGGAAACCGTCAGTACACTCGGCGAGCTGGTTCTGAGCAGGAATAATCTCGAAGAATTCATTAAACAGTTTGATCTCTACCCCGCGGCCAGGAAAAAACTGCCCATTGAGGATGTGATAGAGCTGATGCGGAAAAATATCAAGGTGACTCCGTCTTCCCGTGGAGATACTTTTTCCGTAACTTTTCAGGGGCCCCAACAGGACAAGGTTCTCAAGGTGACCAATGCCCTGGCCGCAAAGTTTATCGAAGAGAATTTAAAATATCGTGAAGAGCGGGCAACAGAGACTTCCAAGTATACGAAGGATGAATTAACCATGGCCAAGGTCGTTCTTGATAAAAAAGAACAGGCCATGCGTGATTTCAAATTAAAACACTATAACGAGATGCCGGCACAACGGGCGGATAACCTGTCCCGGCTGACAGCCTTGCACGAACAGTACCAGGGTATTCAGGATTCCATACAGGATCTCGAACGTACCCGGGTGATGGCCCAGGAACAGATATCCCTGCGCAAACGCTTGGGCAATGCCCTGACCGGCGATCAATCGTCCAGGTCCGGCAACAGGCCGACTGATCAGTCCATGGGAAAATATGAACGATTGCAGCGCCTCAAGCAGTATCTTGCCTCATTGCTTGAAAAATATACGGATAAACATCCCGAGGTTCGCCGTACCCGGCAGATGATCGCCAAGCTCGAAGCCGATCTGCGTGCCAATCCCGATTCCGGCACGAAAACAACCGATAAGATTTCCCGGATTTCCCTGAATCCGGAAATTCAGCAGTTGAAGTTTCAGATCAGGGGGATCGATCTGAATATCAAAAAGTTGAAAAATGATCAGAAAAAGGTTTTGGCCAGCATCAAACAGTATGAAAAATGGATAGAAAAAACGCCGGTTCGCGAGGCGCAATGGAACGCCTTGACCAGGGACTACAATGAACTACGCCGTAACTATGATTATCTGGTATCACAGAACCTGCAGGCGGCTTCCGTTGAACACCTTGAGCGCAAACAAAAGGGCAGTAAATTTAAGATTATCGATCCTGCCCGTTTCCCGGATAAACCCTTTAAACCTGATTTCAAGAAGATGCTGCTCCTGGCCCTGGGCGCGGGCGGGGGCCTTGGTATCGGCCTGACCCTGGTTCTTGACTTTGTGGATACTTCTTTTAGGGATGTCGGCGAAATAGAATCACAACTCGGGATAAAGGTGATCAGCGCCGTTCCTTATATTGAACTGGCGGAGGAGACCAAGAGGAAACGTTTTCGAACCTTGCTTTTGGGGATTCTTTTTTCCCTTTACACACTGCTTCTGGTTGGGGTCATGGTGTTTCTTTACCTTCACGGCAAGATTATACTGTAACGGGCCTTTATGTTCTTATTCGTCGTACTAACAGAGAGTTGAGCCGGAATGTATAAACGATTTTACGGTTTTACCCGGGCGCCCTTTGACCTGAGTCCGGATCCGGAAAGGGTGTTCATGAGCTGGACCCATAAAGAGGGCCTGGCTGTTCTGGAATATGGTGTTGTGGGCAAGAAAGGATTTCTGGTCCTGACCGGAGAGGTAGGGACCGGGAAAACCACCTTGCTCCAGGCCCTTGCCCAGTCTCTTGGGGACAATGTGCATACCTGCCTCCTCAATAATCCCAAATTGAGCAGGGATGAATTCTTTTCCTATCTTGCGCATGAATATGGTCTTTTGTGGGAGGGAAATAAGGCATTATTCCTGATAGAGCTGGCAAAATTTTTTAAGGAGTGTGGCCGAAAAAAAGAACGTGTTCTCTTTATCATTGACGAGGCCCATGTCATTCCCATTGCCCAGATGGAAGAAATACGACTCCTGTCCAATCAGGATCCCACCGGTGGTGATATTTTTTCAATTTTTCTTATCGGCCAGCCCGAGCTTGATGCCCATCTTAAGGATGAACGGTTGTTGCCGTTGCTGCAACGGATCGGCATCCGTTTTCATCTTGAACGTTTTACCCGGGATATCACTGTTCAGTATATCATTTTCAGGCTGCGTATGGCCGGAGCCAAGCATCTTGATATTTTCACCGAAGATGCCTTGACTCTTATTCATTCCGTCAGCCGGGGAACACCCAGGCTTATCAATATTATCTGTGATCATGCCCTGTTGACCGGATTTGCCGATGATCAACCTGTAATTGATGCCGATATGATACGGGAATGTGTGGATGAATTGCAGTTACCCGGTGCCGAGGTGGTCCTTAAAGGTGTGGGGGAACAGAGCAAAAATAAAAAATTATACCTGGCAGGGATTGTTGGTGGCATTGTTCTTCTGATTTTGCTCGTCCTTGAGATCGTGCCCGCGACACGATCCTTCTCGCCTTTGGGGGCACTGCTTCCCCAGGAGTGGCTGCTCCCCCTGCATAATCTGTTTGGACGTATTGGAGGATAGTTGTGGGTAAGTTTTCCAAGGCCTTGGAAAAGGTGGATTCTCTGGAAGGTGATGTCGCCGACAGGGGGGATATTAGAAGAGAGAGTGACGTTGCTTCCGGTGGATCTGGTGGTCGCCGATCGTCGGCGCAGCAAGGGCCGGTGGTTAAGGCCGTGAGAAAGTCGTCATCGGGTTCCTGGGATGAACGTTTGAGTCAGGCTACGATGGTGACCGGCCCGGCTGCAGAAAGCTTTCGAACCCTTCGGTCAAGAATTCTCCACCCCGCCTCCGGTGTCGTACCCAGGAGTTTACTTATTACCAGTGCCGTTCCCGGTGAGGGCAAGAGTTTTGTCTGTGCAAATCTTGGCGTTGTACTGGCCCAGGGCATTGATCACTACTGCCTGATGGTGGATTGTGATTTGCGCAAGCCTGCTCTGCATCGATTGTTCGGGCTACCGCTTCACCAGGGCCTTGCGAATTATTTACGTGATGGTGATGATCTGACTTCCATGATTATGTCTGCCGGGGTGGAAACACTCTCCCTGCTTCCTACAGGGCCGCCACCTGTCAATCCAGCGGAATTGCTTGGTTCCGAGAGAATGGCCCGGCTTGTCGAGGAGCTGGAGAACCGCTATGACGACCGTATTATCTTATTGGACAGCCCGCCTATGCAGGCAGCCTCTGAAACGGCTGTTCTTGCCCGACAGGTAGATGGCGTTATTCTTGTTGTCCGTTGGGGGGGGAGTCGGAGGGAAAACTTACATAAACTGGTGGAATTGATTGGATCCGAGCGGATTGTCGGGGTTGTTTTTAATGCCTTTGAAACCAATATACTGGATGAGAAACTTTTTGGTTCCTACGAGTACTACGCCTATGAAGAGACGACGTAGAAGGTAAAGACCGATAAGCCCTTTGCCGTTCAGGGGCAAAGAAAACAAAAAAGGGACGTGATGAAGGTAATCATCACGTCCCTTTTTGTTTGTTTTTGTCTGATTTCTGCTGTTAACGCATGAACCAGAGAAGTCCTGTGTACTTCAGGCAGATGAGAATCAAGGCACCGGCCAACATCCTTTTCAGGAAGATTTCAGGAAGTTTTTTCTGGATTTTCGGACCGATGACCCCGCCGCACATGGCACCGGCGGCAATCAAAGCTGCCATAATCCAGTCAGGCTGGTAGCCGCCAAGAATATATTTGGCTATACCGCCGACCGAAGTGGCGAAGGCACCGGACAGAGCGATCGGTACGGCCAGGTACATGGGATATCCGACCATGGTCGTCATAAAGGGCATGAACATGAATCCTCCGCCGACACCAAAGGATGAGGCGATGATGCCCATAATCAGGCCGCCGATCAGCATCATTAACGGTTTGGCAACAAAGGTCTCTCCCCAGAATTTCATGTTGAATTTGATGAAGTTGAACTTTTCAAATTCAATGGAGCCCATTTCCACAGCCTTTCCTGTCTCCTTGGCCTCTTTGATGGCTTTGTTGAATTTGTCAACAATGGCTTTCATGGCTTTTTTCTTCTCGATGGAAGACGGCAGAGACTCGATGAAGAGTTTGATGCCGATCACCAGGCAGATGATACCAAGATAGAATTTGAAGGCCGCCAGATTCAGATATTTTGCCGACAGAGGGGGACCAATGAAGAAGGCACCGGTGAGAATACCTATAACAAAGGGAATGGCCACCGGAGTGGCAAACCGTTTTTCCTTTATATACGTGAAAAGACCTGTCAGCGGTGAACAGAGGGTCAGAAACAGGTTTGTCGGCTTAATGGTATTTCCCGCATTGATACCGACAGGACCCTTGGTGCCGATGACCGTAATCTGGTAGGCGGCGGTGAAAAGTCCACCGGCAGCGCCCATAATGACAAACAGAATACCAATGATGAATGCGCCCCCGAAGACTACCAGAGGGCTCATATACACGTTACCGGTTTTGAAGAAGAAGCCCGATTTCTGCACAGTGAATGTGCCGGCCTTCGTGCCGTTTACATAAACGGCCATCATGGTATTCGGCGCAATATTTTTATAGGGGGTCATGGTCATGGAGAATTTTCCGCTTTCCTTGTCCAGCTTCAGGCTGACCCCTTTGTTCCATGCCTCGTTCTGGCTGCCCTGGTCGGCCAGAATCATACGGGCATTACCTCCGCCGATAGCCTTTTCTTTGGAAATGGTGTTGATCCCGAATTTTTTCTCATGGGTAAAGGTGAGAAACTTCCACTGGTCCGCTGTTGTGACCGGAGCAAGCATGGGCTTAACCGATTCATTCAATTCGTTCCATTTTTTGAGCTTGTTGACCTTTACTTTGTACTTGAACGGAGGAAAGGCAAAGGGGCCTGTAGTTTGACCCTTATCGGCATTGGTGACTGTGGCCAGTGCATCAGGTTTGTTGGTAATCACATAATAGAGAGGTGGTATGGCTATGTCGCCGAATTTTTTCGTCAGTTTTGCTTTTTCCTTGGAACCGGGAGAGTCCGCCGGCTTAAACATCTTGTCATTGCAGACCACGATGTAAATATCCTGGCCCTTTTCTATACTTCCCTCCATAGTGATCGGCGTTCCCGCTTTGATCACTTTGGACGCCAGTTTTGCTTCCATTGCCAGTGCCCCCGACCCAACCAGCATGATGCTTGCCAGGATGACACCAAGAAATAGAGAAATGCGTTTCATTCTTCTTCTCCAGTTTTTATCTTTAAAAAAATGTTCATTTCGTAACAGGTTGTACTCCTGAAATTTGCTCTCTTCTTGTATTGTCCCGATCACCTCCTCTGTTGTATTAATTTTTTTATACATCGTTTATGAGTCTGCATTATTTGCAAGAAGGTATGAATTCACCAGCGCTCATCCAAGAGAGACCCACCTCGCATAGGTAGATGATAGATTTGACTGTCTGTTTGAACAAACTTGAACCACTGATTAACTTATACGGTATTCAGGATTATTTGGTTACGTTGCCCTTGATGCATGGTTACAAAAAAGAGATTTTTCCACAATTATCTTTATAAACAAATACACATAAGAGTGGTCAAATACAGCTCTTCACAGCCAGAGTCAAGGGAAATTTTTCTGGTAATTTTTATAAAAATTATTGAATTATCAGTATGTTTGGATGAAACCTGAAGAGGAATGGCAAGGGAAAAGAATCGTAAACTTCGGAACATTGGCCGTTCATTTTTCATTTGGAAACATGGCACTTGGAGCTTCCTTTTTCGTGATTGGCGGCTTTCATCGACCAAATTTTTTCAGAAAATTTTTCGGGGCATCGATTAGATGAGAAACGTCGGCCTTGTTCCCCGGAGCGTGAGATTAGAGTTCTTCTCAGCGATCATCGAAAATGGTGGAAAAAGTATTATGCCGTAGAAATTTAAGGGTCAACGGTTTTCATAGTGGGATAAAACTTGACAAAAAACGTCGACGGATTTACATCCAGAACTCGTTTCTTCGTTCCGGCCCTGTTGAATGAACAGTCTTCGGTAGCCTGCACGAAGTAACGTTCTCCCAGGGATCATTGACATGGTATATCTTTAAATAACCAACGATACATTGTTATTTTGGGATATTTTTATCGTATAAAGTCTGCGCTTATTCGAAATCTGCGCTTATCTGTTATGACTGTGGCCTGAAAATCCGGTCCAGCCATGCTGATTTTTTAATAATCGCCTCGAAAAGTAAGGTCTGACCCTGCCGGAGGAAAACCATGTCGGTTATTGAAGGGCTGGGTAATAAATAATTACTGCTTTTGTACAATCCTTTACTGCTCAGATTGGAGTACGGATGTCACCATTGTTATGGCTTATTTTCCTGCCGCTTGCGGGAGGCCTGATCGCCGTTATTGACGGCCGCAGCAGAACGCGTTCCGCTCTCTGGGCCCAGGCCGGATTGTTCGGCTGCCTGGTTGCTGCCTGCAGACCCGTATTCTTCGTTCTTAGCACGGGAACCCCTCTTGTCCTGCATCTGCCCTGGTCCATGGCCGAGGGGAATTTTCAACTGATGCTGGATCCTCTGTCCGCTTTTTTTCTCCTTCCAGTTGTGATTCTTGGGCCGCTTTTCGCCTTGTATGGTGCTCCATACATGCGCCATTATTCCGACGGCGGTTATCGCCATGGAGTGCACTGGTTTTTTTATAATCTGCTGGCCGTCGGCATGATCCTGGTCCTGCTGGCGCGCAATGGTCTATTGTTTATGCTGGCCTGGGAGGTGATGTCGCTGGCTCCATTTTTTCTTGTTCTGTTCCATGATCGGGAAAAAAAGGCCCGCTTTGCGGCCTGGGTGTACCTGGTGGCCGGACATCTGGGCGGCGTTCTGTTACTGCTCTTTTTCCTGCTGCTGGGAACAAGCGGCCACAGCCTGGATTTTTCAACTTTTCAACCCCTGTCCCTGTCGCCGGCTTTTCGTCATTTGCTCTTTGGGCTGGCCTTTGTCGGCTTTGGCGTTAAAGCGGGAATATTGCCTGTTCATGTCTGGCTGCCCGAGGCCCATCCTGCAGCGCCCAGTCATGTCTCTGCTTATATGTCCGGGGTGATGATCAAAATGGGTATTTACGGGATCCTTCGGGCCGTGCTCCTGCTTGGGGGGCCGGTCTATAGCTGGGGCATGATATTGGTTGTGACCGGTGTTGTTTCCGGTATCCTGGGCGTCCTCTTCGCCCTGGCACAGCATGATCTCAAGCGGCTACTGGCCTATCATAGTGTGGAGAACATCGGCATCATCCTTTTGGGACTGGGGGTAGGTATGATCGGCATCAGCCAGGGCCGGCCGCTTGTTGCCGTTTTCGGTCTTGCCGGTGGTTTACTCCATGTTTTGAATCATTCCCTTTTTAAAGGGATGCTCTTCCTCGGTGCCGGTTCGATCCAGCATCAATGCGCAACCCTTGAGATTGATGAACTCGGCGGCCTGAAAAGACGGATGCCGAAAACGGCCTTTTGTTTTCTCGTAGGATCGGCTGCTATCTGTGGTTTGCCGCCGCTCAATGGTTTTATCAGTGAATTTCTCATCTATTCCGGTGCCGTCCATGGGCAGACAATCCTGTCTGCGGCCACAGTCTGGCCGCTGTTGCTGACTCTGGCGGGTCTGGCCCTTATCGGCGGACTTGCCGCCGCCTGTTTTGTCAAGGCCTATGGAATCATTTTTTTGGGAAGTCCCCGTTCCTCACATGCAGAGGATGCCGGCGAAACCGGGGCCTCCATGTATCTGCCCATGGGACTGCTTGCGGTTGCCTGCATCGGTATCGGCTTGGCTGCTCCCCTGTTTCTTCAGCTTGTTCGAAAACCGGTTGGTGTTTTTCTGCCCACCTTCGTCACCCTTTTACCATTTGCCGACGCGGCCTATCAGCTCAGGATTATTTCTCTTGTCGGGGCGGGTGTGATTCTTCTCGGCCTCGGTTTTGCCCTGCTGCGCGCTCTACTGTTGCGAAACCGTCCGATACGAAGGGAGGCGACCTGGGGGTGTGGCTATCAATATCCGAACGCCGCTCGCATGCAATATACGGCCTCCTCTTTTGCCCGGCCCATCACTCTGTTTTTTGATGCTATCCTTAGAAGCAGAGTTACGGGGAACGTACCCGAAGGACTCGTTCCCACCCGGATCGGGGTGGAAACGGATACACCCGATCCCCTGACCCGTTTCTGTTTCACACCTCTTTTTGTTGGTATTTCCGGATTTCTTGGCTTATTGCGCTGGATGCAGCATGGTCGGGTTCAGTTGTATATTCTCTATATTGTTACCACCCTGTTTTTGTTGTTGGCGGCCCTTGCGGAGGGATGGTTATGAGTCTTACAGCCGTCATCCTTTCTCTGCTGCTCTCCCCGCTTTTGCTCAGCGTGATTAATAGGAGCAAGGCCTTGCTGGCCGGTCGCCGGGGAGCGCCGATGTTGCAGCCCTATTTCGACCTGGTTCGGCTGCTGAAAAAAGGTGTAGTATATAGTAATGTATCCGCTGGACTGGTGCAGCTGGCTCCGGTCTGCAACCTGGCGGCCCTTATGTTGTGCACCCTGCTCGTGCCATTGGGCCCCTTGCCCGCCCTGATTCATTTCCAAGGTGATTTTATTCTTCTTGCCTATCTGATGGGGCTGGGACGGTTTGTGACCATGCTCGGCGCCCTTGATACCGGCTCCAGTTTTGAAGGCATGGGCGCAAGCCGTGAGGCATTTTTTGCAGCTCTTGCAGAACCAGCCTTTTTCCTGGCCATGGCCGGCTTGGCGAAAATGACCGGTTCCCAGTCTCTGACCGGTATGCTGCAGACAATTTCTATGGATCATTGGCAGCATAATGCGCCCTCACTGCTTCTTATTCTGGTAGCACTTTTTCTCGTTTTTTTAGCGGAAAATGCACGCATTCCCGTTGACGATCCGACAACACACCTCGAACTGACCATGATTCATGAGGTCATGATTCTTGATCACAGCGGCCCGGATCTGGCCATGATTGAATACGGTGTGGCTCTCAAAATCTGGCTTATGGCCGCTATTGCCGCCTCTATTCTGGTACCATCGGGGACAAATCCTCTCTGGCTGGCCCTGTTTCTTGTCTTGATGGCCGTTATCGGTGTGCTGGTAGGGCTTGTCGAGTCGTCCATGGCCAGATTACGCTTGATCAGGGTACCGCAACTGCTGATCGGTGCCGGTGTCTTCGCCGGACTCGCCCTGTTTTTGGAGTTTGTCCAATGATTAGTTTTAATTTTTTTAATCTTCTTGATCGAGCCGGCAAGTGGAGCAGGAGATTGGCATGCTGACCCTGATGTCGCTTCTGCTCTTTCTGCTGGTGCTGACCAATCTGACCCTTCTGGGGAGCAGTCGGCTGGCATTTTGTATTCGCATTGTTGCCCTGCAGGGTGTGGTTCTGGGGCTGATACCGCTTGTCGGCCTGCAGCCGCTTTCCCTCCGGCATGGTCTCCTTTCTCTTACGGCCATTGTTTTAAAGGGCGGCGTTTTTCCCTGGTTGCTCCTCCGGAGCCTGCGTGTCGCCAGGGTCAAGAGAGAGGTAGAACCCTTTATCGGATTTAATGTTTCGTTGAGTATCGGCTTTTTTGCCTTGATAAGCTCAGTGGTCTTTGCATCAAAACTTCCTTTTGGTGGACATAAGGACACCCTGATCATTGCCCTGGCACTGTTTACCATGATTACCGGCCTGCTGTTGCTGATCTCCCGCCACAAGGCGCTGAGCATGGTGCTTGGATATCTGGTACTGGAGAACGGCATCTACTGCTTAGGCACGGTGGTGGCCGATCATATCCCCATGGTAGTCGAATTTGGTGTCCTCCTTGATGTCTGGGTTGCGGTTTTTGGTATGGGCATTGCCATGTATCAGATCAATCGGGAGTTTGACCATACTGATGTTGACAGGCTGACGGAGTTGCGGGGATGAGTGGGTTGCTGATTCTCTTTTTGCTTATTCCTTTGGTTGGAATCGGGGCGTTATTTTTTGTCCGTCGGGGCAGCGTCATGTTTATGCTCTCCTTGGGCGCGGTGTTGCTTGATGTGCTCTGTCTACTGGTGGGTATCTCCGGTCTGCCGACCTGTCTACCCATGCAAACAGCCGGGGGCTGGCTCTATCTCGATCATCTCTCGGCCTGGCATCTCCTAGTAATGCTTCTTGTTTTTACCGCCGGTTCCCTGTTTGCGCCGGTATATTTTCGTGATGATCTTGGAAGCGGCCGTTTGTCCCTTACGGCCGCCAGGCGGTATAATCAGCTCTGGCTCGGATCCCTGTGGACCATGACTTTGACCCTGCTGGCCAATAATATCGGTTTGATGTGGGTCGGCATGGAGGCTACGACCCTGGTGACCGCATTCCTGGTTTCCATCTATCCCAAGCCCGCCGCTATTGAGGCCATGTGGAAATATCTTATTATCTGCTCCGTCGGCATAGCCTTTGCCTTTATCGGTACCATGCTGGTGGCGGCTTCTTTACCGGCGACGGGGGAGGGGAGTCAGCAGTTGTTCTGGACGCAACTCAGCGTTGCCGGAGGATATAATCTCCTGCTTCTTAAGGCCGCTTTTCTCTTTTCTCTGGTGGGATTCGGCACCAAGGCTGGTCTTGCCCCAATGCATACCTGGCTCCCTGATGCGCATAGCCAGGCGCCGGGGCCGGTATCGGCCATGTTCTCCGGCTTCATGCTTAACGCCGCTCTGTACTGTATTATGCGCCATGGCGCCATTGTTAATCATGCCCTGGGGTCTGATCAGTTTACCAGCCGCCTCTATATCATCTTTGGCCTTGTTTCCATTGTCGTGTCCGCTGCGTTTATTATTTATCAGCATGATATCAAGAGATTACTTGCCTATCATAGTGTAGAACATCTTGGAATTATTACCTTGGGCCTGGGCCTTGGGCCTGTTGGCTGTTTTGCCGCTCTGCTTCACACTTTGAACCATTCCCTGTGTAAGTCGCTTAGTTTTTTTGCCGCTGGAAGACTAGGACAGCTCTACGGCAGTCATGAAATGGGTCGCATTCGCGGAGCCCTGCATGGGGCGCCGCTTTGGGGAATTGCCCTTGTCGGTAGTCTGCTGGCACTCATTGGGGTGGCCCCTTTTTCGATCTTTATCAGTGAGTACCTGTTGGTCAAGGCAGGCATTGATCGGCAGGCTATTGTGGCGTTGGTGATTTTTTTGCTTGGATCCGGCGTGGTTTTTGTGGCCGCCCTTGAACATTTGATTCCCATGGCCTGGGGTACAGCTGGGGACTTGCCGGAAAAACGCTGTTCACTGTCGGCTGTGGCAGTGGTTGTCGGTCTCCTTGGACTGCTGCTCTTCTTTGGCTTGTATCTTCCTGTGCCGATACAGAATTTTCTCACCCGGGCAGCGGCCCTGATAGGAGGACTTTCATGATTGAAGGTGCCGTAACGGTCCGCCATAAAGAGTCCGTTTCCCTGCAGGATATTCCCTGCCTGCCTTTTCATACATTTCAGGCGGCCCTTTCTACCGGTCTGGCCGCCGGACTGTTCCTGGCGGCGCTTCCGAAACTGTATGGAAGGACGGGGAAGAAGGAGGTCCTGGCGGTCCTTCGTCACGATCAACGCAGGCGTCTGTATCTCTTGCGGACCGAGATGCCGCAGCAGTGGCGTTCCCTGGCAAAAGAATTTCCCCAGGTAGCTTCCTTTGAGCGAGAGCTGGCCGAGGAAAGCGGCTGTACGCTTCAAGGTCATCCGCAGCCTTCTCCGTTGAGATACCTGCCCCAAACGGGCACGGCAACCGACGATGTCGGCCGTTATATCGGCAGCCATGATTTCCTACGGGCCGAGGGGGAGGAGATGCATGAGGTGGCGGTGGGGCCCGTGCATGCCGGGATCATCGAGCCTGGTCATTTTCGTTTTCTCTGTTATGGCGAGATGGTTTTTCATCTGGAAATTTCTCTTGGCTTTCAACATCGGGGCATTGAGGCAGCCCTGCGCGGCCGTGTGCCGGATCGCAGAATGCTGATGCTTATGGAAACCTTGTCCGGAGACACCACTATTGGTCACAGCCTGGCCCATTGTCAGGCGCTGGAGGCCCTGGCTGGTATTACCGTGCCTGATCGCGCCATGGATATTCGTGCTATTGCTCTGGAGTTGGAACGGATTGCCAACCATGTCGGTGACCTTGGCGCCATGGCCATGGATGTGGGCTATGCGCCGACCGCTTCATTTTGTGGTCGGCTTCGCGGCGCGTTTTTAAATATCACCGCCATGCTCTGCGGTAATCGCTATGGCCGGGGAATCGTCCTCCCCGGCGGCGTCGGCCATGATCTTGACGATGAACGTATTGGTACGATGGTCGATCAGATTAAAACCCATTTTGCTGATGTGACTGAAGCCGCTACCCTGCTCTGGAATACGCCTTCGGTGATGGCCCGTTTTGAAGAAACCGGAACCCTGACCCGTAAACAGGCAAAAGATCTTGGATTGGTCGGCCCTGCCGCCAGGGCCTGCGGAAAAGAAATGGATAATCGGGTTGATTTTCCCACCGGCAGTTATCGACGCCATCGTCTGCCCGTTTCGGTCTGGTTTACCGGCGATGTCTATGGCCGTGCCCTTGTCCGCTGGCTGGAGATTAAACGATCCGTCGCCTTTGTCCTTGCCCGACTGCAGGACCTACCAACCTGGGAGGAGCAGACACCCTTTTGCAGGCTACCCGCCGACCAGTGCATCGTTTCCCTGGTGGAGGGCTGGCGGGGATCAATCTGCCATGTTGTGGTGACCGGGAACGACGGTGAGATAGGGGCATACAAGGTGGTCGATCCGTCGGTGCATAATTGGCCGGGTCTGGCCCTTGCGGTCCGGGGGGAGGGGATTATGGATTTTCCCATCTGTAACAAGAGCTTTAATCTGTCCTATTGCGGCCATGATCTGTGATTATCCTTTTTTGCTCGAAAATCCGTCAATCAGCCCACTTTTTTCGGGAGAGTTGTATGATTCATAGTCTTCTTGCCCGTTATCATCAGGGAACCCATACCATCGGCTATCCGCAGGAACCGGCGCCGGAAATGCCCGCCCGTTATCAAGGCAGGCCGATAATTGATCAGAAACGATGTCGTGGTATGGAATGCACCATCTGTCTGGACTGTTGCCCAAACGCTGCCCTCAAAAGGGAACCGACAGGGCTGCTCAGCCTTGATATGGGCCTCTGTCTCTTCTGTGGCGCCTGCGTGCACCAATGCCCGCAGGAGGTCCTTTCATTTAGTCGTGATTTTCGTCTTGCCGCCGGCAGGCGCGATGAGTTGATTGTCAATAGTATAGAATCGCCGACGGATGTGCGCCTGGATCAGCTTCGCAGGAAGCTGATCCACCGCTCATTGAAACTGCGGCAGGTAAGTGCAGGTGGTTGTAACGCCTGCGAGGCTGATACCAATGTTCTGGGGACCATCGTTTATGACCTGGGCCGCTTCGGCATCAGTTTTGTGGCCTCGCCACGCCATGCCGACGGTATTCTGGTTACCGGACCGGTGAGTATCAATATGAAGGAGGCGCTTTTGGCAACCTATAAAGCCGTTCCCGAACCAAAGGTGGTGATTGCCACCGGTGCCTGCGCCATCAGCGGTGGCCTGTTTCGTGGCCATCCCGAGGCATCAGCCGGTCTTGATGAAATTTTACCGGTGGATCTCTATGTCCCCGGCTGCCCGCCCCATCCCATGTCCATCCTTGAGGGACTCTTGCAACTTGTGGGCCTTGTCCCACGCACTGCCTCCGAAAAGTGATGGCGTCGTAAAAACTTCGATCTACGGCGTCGTGTGTCCTGTGACGATTCTTAACATACTGCATGTATAGTCAAGACCCGCCACAGAACACTACTCCTCGGAGTCTACGCTTACCTGTATACCTGTATTTTTGCTTAGCCATCGTTAACTACCATCCAGACTGTTTACGAGTTCATCAAAAGTAGAATTCCGCTCAATTTAGGTTCCGTTTTCACTCCCTGCCGTCATTATTGTTTTGTTTTTTTATCGTCGATAAGTATACTTCAAAGAAGAGTATGCATAGCCTTGTCACTCTGATGCAAGAGATGTGAGTTGTGCATTTTTTCTTTTCTCAGGCGAGCATAAAATATGACCATGACACGATACTCATTGTTTAAAGTAAACAGGAGAGGACTGTTTCTTCTTGTGATTTTGATGGGTATCGGAATAAGTGTTTCCCTGATCGCTTACAATAATTTCCTCCGGTATGAAACATCGCTGATAAAACAAAAGGTTAAGGCGGACAGCCGTATTCTCCGGCGGGAAATTGAAATGGTCCGGTATGTTGCCGACCTGTTGGCCAAAAATCCCCTGTTTATCGGCCTGGATGACAAGGCAATTTTTCGTCAGAAAATGGCAGCCCTTATCTATCTCAGACAGATCCAGCAGGCGGAATCCATTCTTGACGCCTTTGTCCTTGATTCAACCGGCACCTGTCTCCTGTCAAGTAATCGCAGCTTTGAAGGGAAAAATTACAGTTTTAGACCGTATTTTACCGAGGCCGTCGCCACCGGACAGGGCAGTTATCTCGCCTATGGCGTAACATCAAAACGTCTTGGCCTCTACCTTTCCCAACGTATGAATACGGGCGCGGGCAAGGGCGGAGTGGTCGTCATCAAGGTCGATCCACTGGAACTTTTGGTCAAAACCGGGCTGGCTGGAAAAGAGCGAAATGGACATCACCGGAATCTGCTTCCGGGCCATGGTATCGTGTCGCAATCCGGGGTTCTTGCGTCTCATGATGCGTCGGGGTTATGGGTACTTGATAAATCCGTTCTTGGAAAGACCGCACTGAGAAAGAGCCGCCAGTTTGATCTTTCTCTGCTTCAGAATATGGGTTGTTCGCCCGGGACCTGGGAGAGGCTGCACAGAAAGGGGTTTCTTTCGGTCGCTGTGCATGGCGTTTCATATGATTTGTATCTGCAACCGATTATTCCGGGAAGGGTGTATTATTTCCGTTCATTTCGCGAGAGCCATATGGCATCAGGCCTGCCCCTGTTGACCCGCACCATGGTTTTACTCGTCATCTCTTTTTTTCTTGCCCTGATCCCGCTGGCGATTTTGTCGCTTTCCGTTGAGCGGCAACGGGTACGGCTGTCGGAAATGGAGAAAGAACTTGTTTTGGAAAAACGTCTTAAAAATGAAAATTTGGAGCGATTCAAAGCGGTTATTGAACAAAATCAGGACGGTTTTTGGATTATGCAACCCGATAGTTGTGTTTTGGAAACCGTTAATGTGACTTTGTGTAACATGCTAGGATATCCTGAGAATAAACTTGTCGGGAAATCAGCCGCAGAACTGTTTACAGCCGAGGATGTGGCCCGTATTTTTTCCGATAAAGGGTTTTGTCATGCAGACAGAGGTAAGATAAGAGTTAATCTACGTGGAGCGGAGGGAAACCATGTGCCTGTGCATATTGACGCAAATATGATGCGGGACAGTGACGGCAAACCCCTTTTCCGGTACGCATTTATTACAGATCTTCGCCAACGAATAAAGGATCTTGAGAAGATTCGGCTTCTTGAAGCGGCAGTCGAACAGAGCGCCAGTTCTATCGTTATCACCAACATAGATGGACAAATCAGGTATGTGAATCCGGCTTTCACAAAAACGACGGGATACGGCAGGGAAGAAGCGTTAGGGCAGAATCCCAGGATATTAAAGAGTGGTTTGCAGGAGCAGGATTTTTATCAGCAGATGTGGCGGGACATCAGCAGCGGCAAGGTTTGGAACGGGCGATTTTGTAACAGAAAAAAAGACGGCGCTCTCTATTGGGAGGATGCGGTTATTGCCCCGGTTCGTGATGAAAATCATGAAATCAGCCATTTTGTTGCCGTTAAAAATGATGTCACGGAAAAGGTTCTAATTGAGGGACAACTGCAGGATAAACTTGCCGAGCTTGAACTTATCGTCGAACATGCAGGGGCAGGAATTGCCTATGTCAAGGGGCGGAAGATACTGGGGGTCAATGAGGCGGCGGCAAATATCATAGGCTTCCCGATTGAGCAACTTCTGCGCAAGAATACCCGAATTCTCTTTCCCGGCGATGATGAGTACGAACAATTTGGTCTTGTTTATTATCCGGAATTACGCCGAGGAAATATTGTTGATGTTGAATTTCAAACCAAAAACGGCCAAGGTGAGGAAATTTGGGTGCGTCTGACCGGGCAGGCGGTTGATCGTACCGCCCTTGATGAAAAGGGTGCGGTCTGGATTATTCAGGATATGACTGCGATCCATGAATATCAGAACCAACTGGAGGAGGCAAGAAAGCAGGCCGAGGAGGGAAGCCGTTCCAAATCCGAATTTCTGGCCAATATGAGCCATGAGATCCGTACGCCCATGAATGCCATTATCGGCATGACCAGGCTGGTGCAGGACACGGATCTGGATCCCCTGCAGAAAAAGTATGTGAGCAGGATAGAAACTTCATCCACCATGCTGCTGGGGCTGCTCAACGGCATCCTGGATTTTTCCAAGATTGAGGCAGGTCAGCTGCTGCTCGAAGAGCATCCCTTTCTGTTGGAGACTCTGCTTGATAATGTCTACTCAACCATGATCGGCCTGGCCATGGACAAACACCTGACCCTGCTCATTGACCGGGACGAAAACGTGCCCGAGGCCTTTATCGGTGATGCCGTGCGATTGGGACAGATCCTGGTTAATCTGGTCGGTAACGGCATCAAATTCACCGATCAGGGTGAGATCGGTATCCATGTGTCGCTGGATGAGGCCTCGTCAACAGAGGAAAAGGTTGTCCTTCATTTTGCGGTCAGCGATACCGGCATCGGTATCCCGGAAGACAAACAGCAGCGGCTCTTTCAGAGCTTCCAACAGGCGGACAGTTCCATCTCAAGACGGTACGGTGGCACCGGCCTTGGCTTGGCCATTTCCCGGCAGCTGGTCCAGCTCATGGGCGGCGAGATCAGTCTGACCAGCACCGAAGGGCTTGGCTCTACCTTCTCGTTTACCATAGCCCTGCCATCCTGCGCGAGAGAACAGGTGCAGCAGATCTGTCACCTTGACAGGGATCAGCGGAGTAAAGTCACCGGACTGAGCGTTCTCTTGGTGGAGGATAACGAGGCCAACCGTGAATTGGGAACCATTCTCCTGGAATCGTCCGGACAGAAGGTACAGGTAGCGGAACATGGGTTGCGGGCTCTGGAACTGCTGAGCGATACCGGCTTTGATGTCGTGCTCATGGACGTGCAGATGCCGGAGATGGATGGGGTGACGGCCACCCGGGTTATCCGGGCCGTGGAAGAGGGAAGAGCACCGGAGACACGGCTTACCGGGGAGTTGTTCATGAAATTACAACAACGGCTTGCCGGGGGGCATGTGCCGATTATTGCCCTGACCGCCCATGCCATGGACAGCGACCGGACCAGGTGCCTGGATGCGGGCATGGATGAATACCTGACCAAGCCCTTTCAGCCCGAGCAGGTGGTGGAGGTTTTACAGAAGTTCGGCGGTAAAGAAACAACAGCGAATTCTTTGTCCGCTTCCGAGGAATCGGTATCTCCGGCGGCTGATGATTCAGGGGTGGAAGAGGCTCTCGGTAGCCGCGTTCGCGTCCATTTGAGCAAAACCTACAAGCTACAACCCGAGCAGGTTGATCAATTACTGGTCACCTCGGCTCGGAGTCTATCCGAGCATCTGGATAAGGCCCTGGCGGCATTGGATGCGGAGGACAGTGAACTGT
>WGCP01000424.1 GCA_015493715.1 Desulfobulbaceae bacterium | reverse complement strand
GCAGAACGGGTTGTAACCTTTTTTAGGAACCAAAAATAAAGTGTTACACCGCAGAGCAGTGTAACAAAACCGGTCTCGCAGCACCGCTTGCACTGCTATGTGCTCTTCATTGCTAAATAGGCAATAATTGCCGGCCGTATATCGCAGTGATGACCAGGGTGTACAGGATGAGAGCGTAATACCATCGACCGGCAAATTTAGGGGTTTTAATCGAGGCCACATTAAAAGCGGCCAGAACCATAAGCAGGATATAGAGAAAAACAGAAAAAGCCGTTTGGCTGATTACTCCATTAAACAGAAACACAAAGACCAGGATGATAACATTGTTGTCCAATGCCAGGCCCATGTAGGTCGACTTTTCAACCAGGCCAAATACATTGAAATAGCTGAGGCGAAGTACCCCGGTCGCCACAATAATAAAAGCTCCAGGTACGAACCAGGGACTGAAATGGCCGTAGCTTAGCAGGATAATTGCCGGACAGATACTGAAGCTGACAATGTCGATCAGGGAATCGAGCTGCCCTCCAAACTCTCGTTGTTTATCGTTTCGCCCTTTCAGGTGCCGGGCGATAATGCCATCACTCCAATCAAAGAACACCGCCCAGATCAGGCCGATCATAGCGGCCGGAAAGAGGCCCAGAATTGCATAATAAATAGCAAGAAGCGTGCAGAGCAGTCCGGCCAGAGAACAGATGTTCGGCAGGTCTTTTGCAAAAGAGAGTATGGAAACAGGTGCTTGGGTTGGGTCGGGCCGGGCCATTATTTCTCTTCCCGGCTGATAAGATTGCCTAACGCTTTGACCAATCTGCTGTTTTCCGCCCGGGTGCGGCTTGCTATGCGGAGATAACGGTCGGATTCCGGCATGGTCTTGCCCAGACAGTGTTTAATATAGATATTGTTCCCAATAAACAGCGCTTTTGTTACCTGCGGTCCGGATGCAGCGTGGTCAGGCAGACGGCAGAAAATATAATTAGCGTCAGGTTGGTAGACCGTCATTTTCGGGATTGTTTGCAGTTGTTCATAAAAATGATCACGATCCATCTTAACCTTATTACAGCTCTCACGAAATTCTTGGCGATACTGCGGCGCAAGACGCAGAAATTCTTCCGCAAAACCATTAATATTCCATATATGGAGTCCGTCTCGAACCTTTGTCGCAAAATCGGAGTTGGCGGTAAGCATGTAGCCGATTCGAATGCCACAGATTCCATAGGCCTTGCTCATGCTTTTGAAAATTGCCAGATTCGGATAGCTGTCAAGCTCTGTAGCCAGGGTCTCCTGGTCGCTGTTTCTTGCAAAATCAATGAAAGATTCATCAACGATGAGCATGCAGTCGTGGGCTGCCAATTTTTTTAACAGGCGGATAAGTTCTACCTTGGGCACAAGCAATGAGGTGGGGTTATTCGGAGAGACGATCACTGCTAAACCTGCCTGACAACGGATGGCTTCGTCTGCAAATTTATCCACATCCAACTGAAATGAGGGCGCTTCAAGGGCGAACTCAACGACACTGCCGGCAGGAGCGGCATTGGCGTATTCATTGAATGATGGAACCGGTACAATCAATGTACGGCCCATGCCGGCGATAATTTTGATAAGCTCTGCCGCCCCGTTGCCGACGACAAGGCGTTCCGGCGGTTGATCGATCAAGTCGCCCACCAGGTCTGCCAGATCTTTCTGGGCAACGGGATAATTTAACACCAACTGATGGATGTGACTGGTAAGATGGTTGAAAAACTCCTCCGGCGGAAAATAGAGGTTGTAGAGGTAATTATGATCGATAAAATCATGACGCCAATAGCCGCCATGCTGACTGGAGATATAATCGTAACGCTCTTGAGCGGTAGAGTATTGATTTGTCATTTTTTGGGCAACTGAATAGATCGTGATTCTAAGGGCGTCGGAAAAAAAGCGAAGCCGGCATCATGGCAGCGAGAGCCTTGCTGTCGGGATGACGGTCAAGCCCACCTTGGGTTCGAGTAATGGGCGGGAACAGCTTGATGGTATGAAGAAGGTCCGATACGACCTGGTTGCGCACCCTCATGGATAGGTCTACGTGCAGCCGGCCGGTGATGATGGCTGCACATAAGGGTAGCTGCGCGCAGATCAGCAATAGTGTCAATCTCATACCAGCGGTCGGCATCAAAGAGAACCGGCGTAAAAGAGAGACAACCCTCTGTGACCATATCCGCAAAAATTGTTTCATAATAACCATTCACCCTGTTATTTGAAATACAGTGGTCTAATCTTTTACGCACTGATTCCCAGGTCTGCATGGAAAGGCTGTAAATGTTGACGGTCTTGTACTGTCGGGCATCAGTTTTTCGGATGTCTTTATGAAACGCCTTGATCTTCCGATGACGATTGATGGTGACGGTGGTGCCGTTCATCCAGGGCTGCAATTTGGAGACTGCGATTCGATCAGGCTGAAGCATACCCTTGAGCATTTCCGAGTTGAAAACCAGATCACTCTCAATCAACAGAAAGGGTTCTTCTATTTCCTGCCTTGCCAGCCATAGCGAGTAAATATTGTTGGTTGTTTTGTATACCGGGCTGGTAATATACGTTATTTTCATGCCGCCGGCCCGAGTTCCAAGAAAATCACGGATAGAGTCCGCCTGGTGGCCGACAACTATAACCAGTCGCTTAAAGTTGTGTAAACGCAGGGTATCAACCAACCTCTCAAGAATAGATATTTCATTGACAAGAACACGGCACTTGGCCGTTCTATCGGTTAGCGGAGCTAAACGGCTGCCTGTACCTGCAGCCAATAACAGGGCCGTCCGTACTTGTTTTTCTTCAAATCCTGGAGGGGCCGACAGATTCTTCATATTCCACTTCCTTTGTGTTTATCAAACAATGGCGGAAAGGCTACACCCGTGAAAACCACAGGATGCAGATGAACGGGGAGTAGTTATTTTCCTGCCAGCTGTCTCAAATAAACAAGCTGAGGGGGGAATAAACAGTAAATGGGGAAATCTCGACGAGAAAAAAAGGACTGACGAAGAGGATTAAATACTATACAAAAATAGTTAAGCAAAGTCAAGGCGTTGCTTGTTTTGTGTGTATTTACAAGGTGTTATTTTGACGGGTTTGCATGTTTTTTTGCCGTATTGTCGTCAACTCTGAAAATTGCATAAACTGGGGTATGCACTTGACTCCAGCACATACCTATCTTGTGATTGATGGTGTCTTTCTGGATTCCGGCCAACAGCATGCCGGAATGACGGAGTTGAAGAGCATTCCGACCGTCATCCCCGAATGTAGTTATCGGGGATCCAGTCGTTTTAGCGCCACCTCTTGAGAAGTAACGAGTTATTATGAATACAAATTTTGTTAGCTATTTCGTAACTGCTCACAAAGTACGTGATGAGGTTCCTCAAACCATCCTAACCGTCAGGGTACTCAGGCGGTATTAAAGATTTTTTATGCATCTATCCCAGGGGTGCAGCGTGCACCACCCCTTACCCAAAAGTCATCTCAAGTTTTTTAACGGCCTTTTCCAGCTCCGTGCGGGCAACGGCAAAGTTAAGTCGAAACCAGCCTTCACCGGCGGGGCCATAGGCTAGTCCGTCACTGAGGCCAAGGCCTGCCGCATCGACCAGCTTTCTCCGGATTGCATCATGGGCCAGGCCGGTTTCCCGGAAATCCAGCCAGGCGAGAAAGGTTGATTCCGGGAGCATCATGGAAAGCTGCCGCATCCGAGCGATTCTTTCGGACAGAAAATCCCTGTTCCCCGCCAGGTAATGAATTAACGCCTTTTTATACTGTTGTCCCTCTTTGGAAAAAAGGGTCTGGATGGCGGTCTTGGCCGGGATACTGATATCACCGGTATGGGTTTTATCTGTTACCTTATAAAAACGTCTGCGCAACCGGTGGTCCGGGATGAGAACAAAGGATGGCTGCAGGCCGCTGCAATTAAAGGTCTTGCCGATGGAATGGGCCAGAATCGTCCACTTTTCCGCGCCGTCAATGGCAAGCATCGAGGTGTGATTGTTTGGAGGATAGATAATATCGGAATGGATTTCATCGGCAAGGAGGAAGATCTCGTATTTTCGACAGATGCGCACCAGCTCCGAGAGTTCTTCAGCGCTCCAGACCCGACCGCTGGGGTTCTGCGGATTGCAGAACAGCACCATTTTTATCTTTCCTACCCGGCATGCCTGCTCAAAGGCGGCGAAGTTGATGGTATACCGTCCCTTGTCAAGGAGCAGGGGAATATTGATAAGCTTACGTTTCTGGTTGAGAATGGAAGAATAGAACCGTTCATAGACCGGCGAAAAAAGCGCGACTCCCTCTCCTTTCCCGGTACAGGCGGAAATACCATTGCACATGGTGGTGACCACGGACGGCGAAAACAGAATTTCCT
This sequence comes from Desulfobulbaceae bacterium, assembly GCA_015493715.1. Lineage (GTDB taxonomy): Bacteria > Desulfobacterota > Desulfobulbia > Desulfobulbales > Desulfobulbaceae > DRLX01. The sequence continues at coordinate 8,451 of WGCP01000424.1, read as the reverse complement.
CTGCGTTGATCCGGCATTCGTGTTCCTCCCCCATCCACCATTGGACAGCCTCTTTGAGCACCTTGCTCTGCATCGTATACCCGTAACAGGGGTGTTGTATCCGCTTGACCAGGGCATCTTGCAAAAACAGCGGCACCGGTAAATCCATATCCGCAACCCAGAGCGGCTGCACGGTATCGCTGCCGAACATACTTGCCCGGGCATCATATTTGACGGCATCCGTGGATTGGCGGTGAACAGGTCTGTCAAAATCAGGAATTATAGTTTTCATGTCGTGTACCTTAACAGAACAGGGGGAGACACGTCACCAGCTTTTCCAGTTCAGGGCGTCTTCTTCCTTGTATTCCCTATCCTGCCTCTTTCAGGCGAAAACTCTTGCGTATTCAATCGTTGTGATGGTAAGAAAATGGTAATGATTTTTGATACGGAAAAGCGGCACATTGCATTGGCGATGACCTAATCCGGGGCAAGCATGAGGGGGGCAGGTGCAGAAAACAGCAAATGATGATATTCCACTTCCGCCGCAACCACTCCTCCCTTCTTTCACCGCCCTGCTTGCGGCAGGCGACCTGGAGGGATATGGCAGGGAACTCTGCAGCCAGGGAGTGGGCTGGGTTCAGCATTTTCAATTCCCTCTGCTGGCGGCGCATTTTTTTCCGTTGCGCCGGTTTCCTCCTCTAAAATCCCCACCACCCCGCATTCAATTATTGACTCTTGCCGTAAGTCCCGGCACGCCCTCGACGCTTTCCGACCTAGAGGCGCTGTATCATCTTTTTCTCCTGGACGGCGATGAAGAGGCAACTGGGGTCTGCATCGGAATTGCCCTGCAGTCCATCATTGACAGCGGCCATGCCTTTCACCGTTTTCAACCGTGGCGGGAACGGGCCGAAAAATTCCTGAGCAAGGATTCCCCGGCACCACTGGTCAGGGCCTTTCTTGCTCTGTTCCAGGTCTGGGCGGAAATTATGGGGCCCGGACATCTTGCATCAGCCGGTGTTCTCCTTGAACCGATGCGGCAAAACGCCGAGCAGGCACAGTCACCCTCACTTATCGTGTTCCATGCAGCCCTGGTTGCCTATATTTCTTTTTGGCGGGGTGATCTGTCCGCGCTTGAAATTGTCCTTGCCGATGTCAAACCTTTTGCAGAGGATCCGCACACCTCGCCCCTGGCTGTCCTGCACTACCGGTCCGCGTTTGCATTGCTGAAGACGTTGCAGGGAGCGCCGGAAGAAGGACGACGGATCTATTGCGATCTGCTCAAACATCCAATGCTGGAGGTTGTTTCTCCCGGCCTCTGGTTGCAGGTTCTGGGCAATTACCTCTATACGGTTGCCACCCTCTCCGATCAAAAGGAGGCGGAAAGAATCGGCTCCCTGTTGTTGGCCAGGACCGTGCCTGAATACAATCATTACTACCATTCCTACCTGCATTTTAACCTCGCAATCGTTTCACTGGTCCGGGGCAGACCCCAGAAGGCCCTGAACCATGCCTTTGAAAGCAGGAGATACGGAGAATTGAGCGAAAGCAGCAATGTCGCGCGCATGTCGGCCCTGGTTATTGGTCAGGCGCTGATGGAGCTTGACCGGGATGAAGAGGCCCTGGATCATTTTCGCATTTGGCTGCCGCGCTGGAAAAAAGCCGAGTATTGGATTATTGCCGTCCTCGGCGCTATCGAGATGGGCTATATTCTGCTGCGGCTGGGAAGAATAGATCCGGCCCGCGATGCCTTGCGGACGGCAAGGGCAATGGTCCCGAAGAATGAGCGAATTGCAACCCTGTATCGTCCCGGTGATTATGCGTGTCGTCTTGAAGAGATGCTGTTTCCGGAACAAATGCTTGCAGAACGTGCACGCAAAACTCCGATCACCATCACCACACTTGGCGTATTTTCCGTGACCATCCACGGCGGCAAGACCCTCACGGATAAAAACTGGCATGGGTCCAAGGCCAAAAAACTTTTGCAGACGATTATTGCCCTTGGCGGCACTAGGGTGTCGACGGAGCAGCTTGCCTACATGCTCTGGCCGGATGCCAACGGCGACCTGGCCATGAACGCCTTCAAGGTAACCCTTTCCAGGCTGCGGGCCACCCTCGCAGGTGGGGACAAAGAGATACGCCGAAGCATTCTTGTCGTCAAACAGAAACGCATAACCCTCTCCAGTCGGCTCTGCAGTGTGGATGCATTTGTCTTTATGGATTTTGTCCACAGGGCCGGAACTCCCGTTCTGCAATCGGATGCCATGGCGGCCGCTTTGGCAATGTATAGCGGTAATTTTCTGGAGGCATCTGCGGATTATTGGATTATCAGCGCCGGAGAAAACCTGCGGGAACGGTTTATACAGGCCACCCTGCAACTCTGTGATTCTCTTGCAACCGGTCGGGATATTGAGCGAACCATTCCCCTGCTGAGCCGGGCCATGGAGTTTGATCCCGTCAATGAGGCGGTATGCGCCCGGTTGATGCAGGCCCATCTCCACCTTGGCAACAGGGTAAAATCGCTTGATATCTACAATAAAATTTCTAAAGATCTTGAGCGGCAGCGCGGCATCGGACCCGGTCCCATGCTTCGGCATCTTTACCTGCAGATGCAGAAAAATTAACTTTTCACTTTCCCCTTCCTCTTTTTTACGCCAAATCTTTTTTCACCAAAAAAATGCAACTGTAACCTTTTTGTAACCTTTTCCCTGCTAATAAGTGATCGGAAGTGCGAATTGTGTAATCGATCATAAAAAAGGAGAGGAAAGATGCAGAAAACGACCAAGGTACAGACCGCCAATTCCCAATCATCCGAACCCGTCAACCAGTCACGCAGAAAGGCCCTGAAAACCATTGCCGCCGGCAGTGCCGCCGCAGGCGCTCTGGCTATGACCGGTAAATGGAGCAAACCGGTGGTCAACTCCATTATCCTTCCGGCCCATGCCCAGGCAACCAATGCCGCCGCACCAGCAACCTGTACCACACAAGTTACCTTTGCCTGTTATGCAGTAGACCCGGGGAAGGCGGCCCATGGCAAAATCGTCCTTCCTCTCGCTGGTGTTTATGTCGAAGGGGCTATCACACCCGCTCAGGCAGGTGTCGCCATTACCGTTGAAATCAGAACCGTCCTTATAAATCAATCTTCAAGAACGGACACCCTGCAGGCAACGACGGATTCATCCGGATCTTGTAACGTTACCCAGGCATGGACTGCAACAAATGATAGAGTCGCCTCCATCAGTGGAGTAACGGTTACCGGGCCATGTAACAGCCTTGATGCCCAACCGTGTGGGGGATGATACTCGGGATCATCGGTGGGGAAGTGGAGTTTTGAAAGAAATTTGGATATCGTATCCCATTACCCGTGAGAAACGTTATGAAATATGGTGTGTGTATTACTCTTTGCATCGGAATGTTCCTGAACAGCGGCATAGCCAACGCTCTTTCACCGGCAAAAGACTTTCTGCCGATGCAAAGCATTGGACCTGCCGGTATGCCAAGTGTCGATATGGCCGCGGCAGATGTTGATGATGATGGTGATATTGATATCCTTGTTGCCAATGACGGCGCCAGAAACAGACTCTACCGCAACAGGGGAAACGGGACCTTTGCAATTGAATATATCAGCGCTGATTCCCTGAAAACAAGGGACATAAAAGCTGTTGATATGGATAATGACGGCGATTTGGATATCATTACTGCAGAAGGCGCGGCCAGCGGAAATGTATCCAGTAAACTTTATCTCAATGATGGTACCGGTCATTTTGGGTCAGGGATCAATTTTGAAAATCACAGCGCCCCCTATTATGGCAAGAGCATTGCCGCCGGCGATCTCAATGGTGACGGTAAAATAGATGTTGTGATCGCCTATTATGGAAAAAATCGGGTCTGCCTGCAGGATACTATAACCAGTTGGACATGTGGTGATTTATCCGACGCGAACAATCATACAGCCTCCATTGCAATAGCCGATATCGACAAGGACGGCAGACCTGATGTGGTCACCGCCAATACAAATACGTATAATTTTGTCTATTTTAACAATGGATCCTCCACCTCTCCGACCCGGGAGCCATTCGGTCCCTCCTTCGATAACTCCTATGGCCTGGCCGTTGGAGATCTCAACCATGATGGTAATCCGGATATTGTTGTCGGAAACTATAACGGCATAAATCGATTGTATCAGTTCAAGGGCACTCGAAGCCTGCATTCCAACTCGAATCTTGGTAATTTTACCCAAAAGACGTACGGCATCTCATTGGGTGATATTGATCGGGACGGGGATCTTGATGTCTTGGTCGCCAATGACCGCCAGGACAATCTGCTCATGAAAAACAGGGGGAATGGCTACTTCCAGGAAACAGATACCTTTTTGCTTCAGGATCCCGGAGAATCCTATCAGTTCGTTATAGCGGATTTCAACCGTGATGGAAAAAAGGATATTGGTTGTGCCAACAATTTTGGATCCAATGCCCTGTTTTTTCATAAACACAATTCACTGTCCCTTCTTCTGGCGCCTGTGATCGCCGGTGCTCATAATTCCTCCCAGCATAGTCCGCTGCGTTTTACAACCGCATCAACCCTCTCTGATGCCACCTTGGGACACTATTACACGCAGCGCCTCAAAGTAGAGGGGGGCAGCCCTCCTTACAGATGGCTGCCGGCAGACAATATCCAGTTGCCGCAGGGATTGAGCATCAACCCCGCCACCGGACTTCTCAGCGGCACACCTGTTGTCACGAGTGCCCACCATACCCTTCGGGAAAAGGTGGTTGATGCGAATCATACCGAGGTAGTGAAAGAATTTTATTTTGCCATCAAGCCGGTTTCGGCCTCCGGCTCTCCGGCTCCGCCTTCAAACTTACGTACATCTCCCTATGATTCCACCTCCATCAGGATGGACTGGACGGACAATGCCGATAATGAAGAGTATATCGAAATTGAACGGGCCAGGGATGTCTTACATTTCAGCTATGATGACCAGTGGAGTGGAGCATCGCCTATAAGAGATACAGGTTTGACAGAAGATACCTTGTACTGTTACCGAATCAGGTCCCATAATACAGCCGGCAACTCAAGTTATTCCAACATCTCATGTTCCTGGACCACGGCAACTACTGTACCCCATACGCCCTACAATCTTGCAGCCAAGTCAGTATCAGACACGACCATTCTGCTCACCTGGGTCAATAGTTCCCAATCCGATAAATATGAAATTTTTGAATCCGTTGATAATGGGGCGTTTGTGGATGCCGGAACGGTGCCGCAAGATAATGTGCCCGGTGCCTATATCAACGGCCTGTCTGCGGGGCATACATACAAGTACAAGATTCAGGCCCATAACAATCATGGCTATTCGAGTAACTCCCTGCCGTCAAACGCGGTGACCACCCCGGGCAGTGCAGCCGGCCAAATTGTTCAAATCCACAACAACAGTTCCTATCCGATAATTTCCTTGAAAATAGATAATATCGAGCAATTTACTGAGACACCCCTTGGCATTCCACCGGGGGGGATTCACCAGGTAGACGTTGCCACCGGGCAGCACTCTTTTGTAATGATAAATGGCTTTTGGGACGGCTGCAGCCGTTTTACCATGTACACCTACCAGGGAAGCTGGAATCAGTCCGCTCCGTCGCACACCCTGACAATGAACAATCCTACTATCAGTCAGCTCCTGACAAAATTTTCTGCACAAAAATATTATCTGGGCGAAACCTGGGTAGGCACATCATTCCATTATCAGGGCTTTCGTTTTTTCAGTAACGGCACATATAATTTTTACAAAGATAATCATTATGTCGGCCAGGGATCCTATTCACTGGTGAGTTATCCTGGTTCTTACACGGTCACCTTTAAAGTCACAGGGAATCAGAACGCTACCGGCTATTATGACGAACTGGGCGGTTCATTTTATATGAGCAATGGGCCACCAGACTGGCCCAACGTCAAGTATACTGATGCCGGAGACTGAATGGACAGGTAAAAACCAGTACGATGGCGTCCTGTTCCAGGATGATCCGGCGGATGGTTCAGGGATGACGGACACAGTCTCTGGATATGCTGTGGAAGAAAGGTACACCAAAGGGAAAATGCGGCAATTTTTTCTGCAGAAACCGGCCATTTCCCCAGGCACGCGCCTGATTACGGGCCGGGAAGATGCGGTCGCGGCTGGTAATGATGATATGGCTGAGGATGTCAGGGCGGGAATATTTGTTCACGTAAGCAATACCATTGTTCCGGGATTATCCTGTCACCCAGTTTTCAATCTGCAAAGACTTAATCCGTCTGAACTCCTTGGTATTATTTGTGATCAGGATCAGATCCCGGCTTAGAGCATGGGCCGCAATGAGCATATCAAGAGGGCCGATTACCTGACCATTTTTTTCAAGATGGGCTCGGATTTTCCCATATTCTTTTGATGCGGCTTCATCGTAAGCAAGCACGTCAAAGGGGTAAATAAACTCTTCTATCCGCTGAATATTTTGTTTTATCCTGTCGCTTTTCCGAGCCCCGTAATGGAGTTCGGAAACGGTTATTGAAGAGAGTGCAATTTTACCGACCCCGACCTTTCTCAGCTTTTGCAGTACCTCCGGAGGATAATGATTCATGAGATAGATGCAGATGTTTGTATCAAGCAAATATTTCATTCAAATCTTCTCTATCCTGTTGGTTTGGTGGTTGGTTACGTTCGGCCATGAACGGTTTTTTATATTTTCTTAAATTTCTTTCCCAGACATCCCATACAGTATTGTCTTTCGGGATTAACAGTACTCCCTGGGGAACTTTTTTGACATACACCTCTTTTCCTTCGAAGCGATACCGTTTGGGCAGACGGACAGCCTGACTTCGGCCATTTATGAAAAGTTTGGCTGTATCCATGAAACCTCCGTAAAATTGATAGTTGATTATGATCTCATGATCTCCCTGGCATGATACCCGGCAAAGAATAAATAGTTGTTGATATATATAATATGATATATATTTTGAGCATCGGTTGTCAAGGTATATCGAATCGAAAATATTATATCTGCAGAACCTGTTCAGGATGATCCGGCGGATGGTTCAGGGATGATGGATATAGTCCCTGGATATGCTGTGGAAGAAAGGTACACCAAAGGGAAAATGCGGCAATTTTTTCTGCAGAAACCGGCCATTTCCCCAGGCGCGCGTCTGGTTGCGGGCCGGGAAGATGCGGTCGCGGCTGGTGACGATGCGGCGGGTGAATATGTCAGGGACGGAGTGTGACGCGCGGACGTGTTGGTGCAGGCAGGTAAGTTCCTCACGGACCGAGGCAAGGGAGCGGGTAGGTCGGTTGGCCGTAAAGGATGCCAGCTCGGTCGCGTTATCAAACATGGAGGCATGGAAGCTGTCCAGGTCCTCTGTGGTGAGTGATTGCTCCATTTTGTCATAGGCAGGAACCGGAATGCCCCTGCGGTCATCAATGGGATACAGGGTTCCGGCCAGGGCGGTGGCCGAGGTAAAACGTGCCCGCCAATCGGCAAGGGTCAGCGCCGCCACCCACACCCCCATGGACCAGGCCAGCAGGTCGATCCGTTCGTAAGCGTCGAGCCGGGAAAGATCGGGAAGGTCAAGGCGGCGATAGTCATAACAGAGAAAACAATCGCTGTCGTCGGGAAGCAGACCGATGAAGGGCTTCGGCCCCATGGCCCAGCCGGCCATAAAGAGAAGGCAGCGGCTGTTCCCCTTTCCTGTCTTCAGCAAGTTTCCTTTCATGCCCGCATTTCCATGGCCTCGGCAATCAGGCGCGGCAGGGGCGCCAGGTTTTCCCAGTCCATGACGGCGGTCAGTGACAGCCTCAACCGTGCCGTGCCTGCGGGCACCGTGGGCGGCCGCACCGCCGTGACCCAGAACCCCTGTGTTCGCAGTGTATCGGCCACCTGCACGGCCAGGTCTGCCGCCCCGATCAGCACCGGCACGATATGGGAGCTTCCCCCGGTCTGGAGGCCGTGCTCCTGTAACCCTGTGCGCAAATCATCGGCAAGTTGCCGTACGTGCTGGCGCTGCCGGGTCATCTCCGGAATTTTTTTCAGCACAAAAAGGAGCCAGGTAAGCGAGACCGGCGGCAGGCCGGTGGTGAAGATAAAGGAGCGGCTTGTGTTGAGCAAATATTCCCGCAGGACTTGAGAGCAGACAACAAAGGCGCCCTGCCCTGCCCAGGCCTTACCGAATGTGCCGACCAGCAGGTCAACCGCGTCCATCACGCCCTGCTCTTCGGCAAGCCCCAGTCCCTGGCGGCCACGCAGTCCGACAGCGTGCGCCTCGTCCACGTAAAGGACGGCCTTGAATTTTTCCTTCAGCCTGGCCAGCCTGCCCAGGTCCGCCGTGTCTCCGTCCATACTGAAGATCGACTCGGTAACGATGAACACCTGCCCATAGTGTTTTCTTTTCTCAGCAAGAATAGTCGCAAGCCGCTCATAATCAAGATGCGGATAGCGGATCACTGTTGCCCGC